>NZ_JARVSS010000021.1:0-100160 GCF_030209095.1 Pseudomonas sp. lyk4-R2A-8 | reverse complement strand
TGAAGCAGATACCGTCCAGCGCCTTGACGCCGGGGAAGGTTTTGCCGATGCCGTCAAAGCGCAGACTGACCCCGGCCGTATGTTGTTGATTGACTTGCGCGTGCATAACCACCTCATCACACCGATCAGGCGGCACCGTTACCGGCACCGCCGAGGAAAGCGAGCTGCCTTATTTCCACAGGCCGATCTTTTCCAGTTCCTGCTTGAAGTTCTCACGGGTGATCAGCGTCACTTCGTCCATGGCCGTGTATTTAGGCGGTTCGGTGCCTTTGGTTACCCACTCGTACATCATCTCTGCGGTTTTGTAGCCTTCGATATGCGGGCTAGGCAGCATCGAGCCGAAGAAACCGCTGTCGGGTTTTTTCAGCTCGCCGATGGCGTCGGTGCCATTGATGCCGATGCCAATCACATTGGCCGCCTTGAAACCGGCCGCTTCGGTGGCGCGTACGCCGCCGAGCACGGTGTTGTCGTTCATACCGCCGATGATCAGGTTTTTCACGCCGCTTGGGAGTTTGACCAGGGCCGAGTTGGTGGCGTCCATGCTGCCCGGTACATCCAGGGTTTTCAGCGCAGCGGTAAGGATGTGGTCTGCAGGGAAACCGGCTTTTTTCAGCGAATCAATCGAACCGTCGGTGCGTTTTTTACCGGTATCGAGTTCATTGAAGGTGTTGACCACCGCGTAGGTATCCTTCCAGTCCCAACCGCGCTTCTTCGCTTCGGCGGCCATGGCGGCGCCCTGCTTCTGGCCCACTTCGAAGGCCGCCATACCCAGGTACGGCACGTCTTCCATAAACTTGCCCTTGGCGTCGACGAAACGGTCGTCCACCGCCATGACCTTCATGTCGTTGAGCTTAGCCTTGGCCACAATCGCCGGGCCCAGAGACACATCCGGCGGGCAGATCACAAAACCCTTGGCGCCGTTGGCGGCCAGGCTGTCGATGGCCGACAGGGTTTTCTCGCCGTCGGGCACGGCGATCTTGATCAATTCAAAACCCTTGTCCTTGGCGGCCTTTTCAGCGAAAGCCCACTCGGTCTGGAACCACGGCTCTTCAGCCTGCTTGACCAGAAAGCCGATTTTGACTGCATCAGCGGCCAGCACCAGCCCGCTCAAGCTCATGGCCGATACCGCTACAGCGGCGCAGCACAGGGAACGGATACCACGACGACGATTCATACGGGTGACTCCTTGTTATTGTTTTTAGGGCTTGGGTTAACCGGCAAAGCGATGGCAAGGCTTGCCAGGTACATCGACATCGATAGCCAGCACGGCACCGTCCAAGGGGTGATCCAAAGGGCTGGCCGCGCTGGTGATAAACAAGGTGGTGAGCCTGGGCCCGCCGAACACGCAACTGGTGGGGCGGCTGACCGGCAGCTCGATGACTCGATCCACCTCGCCCGTGGGCGTCAGGCGCAGCAGGCAACTGCCGTCCCAACGGGCGTTCCAGATATAGCCATCGGCGTCCATGGCCGAGCCGTCCGGCCCGCCACGCGGATGCGGACCAAACCACACCGTGGGCGATGCCAGACCGCCGTCGGCCTGGATACCGTGCTGATAAAGCGTACCGTCGAGGCTGTCGCCGAAGTGCACCTGGCTGCCGTCGTCGCTCCACAGCAACGTATTGGGAATCCCCAACCCTTGCAGCAACGGCGTGACCGTGGCGTCGGCGTCCACGCGAAACAGGCCGCCGGAACGCCGCGTGATCGGCAGGTCCTCGCCGTGCTCGCCGATGTTGTTCTGCATGGTGCCCAACCACAGCCGGCCCTGGGCATCGCAACGCGCTTCATTGCCACGGTTGCCAGGGTGCGGATCGGCCTGGCACAGCAGGGTCAGGGCGTCGGTGGCCAGGTCCAGACGGTAGACGCCACTGCTCAACGTCACCAGCGCATCGCCGCGTTCACAGGGGATAAACGCCGAGACATGCTCGGGCATCCGCCATGTACGCAACTCCCCGTCCTTAAGGCGCAGCGCCTGCTTGCCGGCGATATCCACCCAATACAACGCCTGGGTCGGGCCGTCCCAGAACGGGCCCTCCCCCAACTGCGCACGGTGTGCGGTCACTGCGCTCAACGACATGAAACCTCCTGGACGCCGGTTATGTGGTTACAGCGGATCGCGCGACGGCGTGCCATCCACCAGACGCTGGATACGCAACGGGTTGGCATTTTTCAGCGCGTCGGGCAGCAGGCTGTCCGGGTAGTTCTGGAAGCACACCGGACGCAGGAAGCGGTCGATGGCCAGAGTGCCGACCGAGGTGCCACGGGCATCGGACGTCGCCGGGTACGGACCACCATGCACCATCGAATCGCAGACTTCCACGCCGGTCGGGTAGCCGTTGAGCAGGATGCGCCCGACCTTCTGCTCCAGCAGCGGCGTGAGTTCGGCGAACTGCTGCAAGTCGCCCGGCTCGCCGATAAGGGTTGCCGTGAGCTGCCCGTGCAGGCCGTGCAAGGCCGCGCTGAGCTGGGCCTGGTCGGCCACTTCGACAAATACCGTGGTGGGCCCGAAGACTTCTTCCTGCAGTGCCTCATCGCCATTGATCAGCAAGCTGGCGTCGGCTTTGAACAGCTGGGGTTGCGCCTGATTGCCGGATTGGGCATTGCCCGCCAGGTGCTGGATACCGGGGTGCGCCAGGAGTTTTTCCAGGCCCTTGCCATAGCTGCTCAAGGTGCCGGCGTTGAGCATGGTTTGCGCCGGTTGCTCGCCGATCAATTGCGCCACTTGCCGGGTGAATGCGCTGAATTCGGGCGAGGCGATACCGATCACCAGGCCCGGATTGGTGCAGAACTGGCCGCAGCCCTGCACCACCGAGGCGGTCAGGTCGCGCGCCACGGTGTCTGCCCGTGCCTGTAGGGCCTGGGGCAGCACGATCACCGGGTTGATGCTCGACATCTCGGCAAACACCGGGATCGGCTGCGGACGCGCCGCCGCCATGTCGCACAGGGCACGGCCGCCTTTGAGCGAGCCGGTAAAGCCCACCGCCTGGATCGCCGGGTGCTTGACCAGCGCCTCACCGACGCCGCCGCCGAAGATCATATTGAACACGCCGGCGGGCATCTCGGTGGCCTCGGCCGCACGGATGATCGCATCGGCCACGCATTCGGCCGTCGCCATGTGCCCGCTGTGGGCCTTGAACACCACCGGGCACCCGGCCGCCAGCGCGGCTGCGGTGTCGCCGCCGGCGGTGGAGAACGCCAGCGGGAAATTGCTCGCACCGAACACCGCCACCGGGCCGAGGCCGATGCGGTATTGACGCAGGTCAGGACGCGGCAGCGGCTGGCGGTCCGGCAAGGCTTTGTCGATGCGCGCACCGTAGAAATCACCGCGACGCAGCACCGTGGCGAACAGGCGCATCTGGCCGCTGGTGCGGCCGCGTTCGCCTTTGATGCGGGCGGCCGGCAACGCGGTTTCGCGGCACACCAGCTCGACAAAGTTATCACTCAGGGCATCCAGTTCGTCGGCAATCGCGTCGAGGAACTGCGCACGGCGCGCGGCGCTCAGGGCGCGGTACGCCGGGTAGGCGGTGGCGGCGGCCTGGGCGGCGGCGTCGACTTCTTCCGGGGTGGCCTGGAAGAAGTCCTGGGGCAAGGTTTCACCGCTGGCGGCGTCGACGCTGTGCAGCTTGATGCTGCCCTTGGCGCTGCGCTGGCCGCCGATGTAGTTGTGGCCGAGAAACTGACTCATGAGGAGCTCCTTAAAGAGTGATGACGTGACCGGGTTCGAACACCGCATCGGCCTGGCCGACGCTGTTGATCAGCGGCGCGCCGAATTCGGCCTGGCTGATCTCGAACACATCCCCCGGTTGGGTACGTATACCGTCGGCGAATGACAGCGTGGCGGTGCCGAAGAAATGAATGTGCACATCGCCCGGCGTGAGGAACTGACTGTACTTGAAATGGTGATACTCAAGGTTTTCCAGGCTGTGGCACATGTTGGCCTCGCCACTGAGAAATTCGTTTTCCCAGATCACCTGGCCGTCGCGCAGCAGGCGGCTGGTGCCGGCCAGGTGCTGGGGCAACTCACCCACGCGCAGTTCCGGGCCGTAGCTGCAACTGCGCAGTTTGGAGTGGGCCAGGTACAGGTAATTCTTGCGTTCCATGACATGGTCGGAGAACTCATTGCCCACCGCGAAACCCAGGCGATAGGGTTTGCGGTCGGGACCGATGACATACAGGCCGCCGATCTCCGGCTCTTCGCCGGCATCTTCGGCAAACGGTGGCACCGGGAACGCCTGGCCAGGGCGCACCACGATGCTGCCGTCGCCTTTGTAGAACCATTCCGGTTGCACGCCCGCCTGGCCCGCTGCGGGCTTGCCGCCCTCCACGCCCCATTTGAAGATGCGCATGGTGTCGGTCAACGTGGCTTCGTCGCCGGCCTGCTGGTGCATCTTGTCGCGGGCGGCGGCGCTGCCCAGATGGGTCAGGCCGGTGCCACTGATCAGCATGTGGGCCGGGTCCGGGTGGTCCAGGGGCGGCAGGATCTTCCGTTCAGCAAGCAACGCGGCGTAGTCATGGCTGTCGCCCAGGCCCAGGCTGTCGACCTGCCGCTGCAACGAGGTGCCGGCCTGGATGGCGGCCAGGGCCAGTTCGCGCACGCTATGGGCGCCCTGCACTTCACGCAACCGGGTGCCATCGACAACGCCGACCCGGCGCTCGCCGTTATTGAGTTCGAACTGCACTAGACGCATCAGGTTTCTCCTTGAATTAAGTACGGGTGGCGCCACGGGCGCTGGCGGCAAACTGGTCGGCCGGCAGCACATGTTTGCGCTCCAGCACGCGGTAGACCACGCCGGTCAACACCAGGCCAAACAGCATCACGCCGCACAGGAAGTACAGGCCCGAGGCCAGGTTGCCGGTGTATTCCTTGAGCGCGCCGATCACGAACGGACCGATATAACCGCCCAGGTTGCCCACCGAGTTGATCAATGCAATGCCCGCCGCCGCACTGGCGCCGGCGAAGAAACGCCCCGGCAAGGTCCAGAACACCGCGGTGCAGGAAAACATTGCGAACGCCGCCAGGCACAACGCGGCCATCTGCAGCACTGGCGCGCCGAGCCAGGCGCTGAAGAACAGGCCGGTGGCGCCCAGCACATAGAGCACGGCAAGGTGGCCGTAGCGGTCGTTCAAACGGTCGGAACTGCGCGGAATGATCAGCAGGCCGATGATCCCGAAGATATACGGCACGGCAGAGATAAAGCCGGTGACCAGGTCAGTGCCGCCGAACTGTTTGATCAGGGTCGGCAGCCATAGGCCCAGGCCGTAGATGCTCAGAGTCACCGGCAGGTAGAACAGCGCCAGCAGCAACACACGTTTGTCCTTGAGTGCATGCAACGGGTTGCCGTGACGGGTCTGGCCATAGGTTTGCAGGTCTTTGGCCAGTTCGCCGGTCAGCCAGGTTTTTTCGTCCTCGCTCATCCAGTTGACCTGTTTGGGGCCGTCCGGCAGGAAGCGCAGCACCGGCCAGGTGAGCAGCAGCGCCGGGGTGCCGATCACGATGAACAGCCACTGCCAACCGTGCAGGCCGAGGATGCCGTCCATGCCCAGCAGGCCGCCGGACACCGGGCCGGTGATCATCATGGCAATGGGTTGGGAAAGGATGAACAGACCGAGGATCTTGCCGCGATGGCGCACCGGGAACCATTGGGTGATGTAGTACAGCACGCCGGGGAAGAACCCGGCTTCCGCCGCGCCGAGCAGGAACCGCATCACATAGAAGCTGTGCGGCCCCTGCACAAAGGCCATGCCGATGGTGATGGTGCCCCAGGTGATCATGATGCGCGCGAACCAGCGCCGCGCGCCGAAGCGGTCGAGCATCAGGTTGCTGGGAATCTCGAACAGGAAGTAGCCGATAAAGAACAGGCCCGCGCCCAGGCCATAGGCGGCGTCACCGATGCCGACGTCGGCGCCCATGTGCAGCTTGGCGAAACCCACGGCGGAACGGTCCACGTAGGCGATCAGGTACAGCAGGATCAGGAAGGGAATCAGTTTCAGCGTGATGCGCCGAACAAGCCGCAGTTCCTGGCTCATGGGGTCGATCTCCGATTGTTGTTTTTATAGAAGCTCGGGGGACGCCTCTCGCGAAAATTCGCCAGGGTCATACCTCAGGTGAGATCGACTATATAGTAGTACTATTTACGAAACAACACTTCCAAATGGAAGATTTTGCGCTTATGTTTAGCCGCAGAGAGAACATATAGTCATACAATAAGAGAAACCATCATGTCTGATAAAAAGCCCGGCCTACGCTCCGCCCAGTGGTTCGGTACCGCTGACAAGAACGGCTTCATGTACCGCAGCTGGATGAAGAACCAGGGCATTGCCGACCACCAGTTCCATGGCAAGCCGATCATCGGCATCTGCAACACCTGGTCGGAGCTGACCCCGTGCAACGCGCATTTCCGCCAGATCGCCGAGCACGTCAAGCGCGGTGTGATCGAGGCTGGCGGTTTCCCGGTGGAATTCCCGGTGTTCTCCAACGGCGAATCGAACCTGCGTCCTACCGCCATGCTCACCCGTAACCTGGCGAGCATGGATGTGGAGGAAGCCATTCGCGGCAACCCGATCGACGGCGTGGTGCTGCTGACCGGCTGCGACAAAACCACCCCGGCCCTGCTGATGGGCGCCGCCAGTTGCGACGTGCCGGCAATCGTGGTCACCGGCGGGCCAATGCTTAACGGTAAGCACAAGGGCCAGGACATCGGTTCGGGCACGGTGGTGTGGCAACTGAGCGAGCAGGTCAAGGCCGGCACCATCACCCTGGACGATTTCCTCGCGGCCGAGGGCGGCATGTCCCGTTCGGCGGGCACCTGCAACACCATGGGCACCGCGTCGACCATGGCCTGCATGGCTGAGGCCCTCGGCACGTCCCTGCCGCACAACGCGGCGATCCCGGCGGTGGACGCGCGTCGTTACGTGCTGGCGCATATGTCGGGCATGCGCGCGGTGGAGATGGTGCGCGAGGACTTGAAGTTGTCGAAGATCCTCACCAAAGAGGCATTTGAAAACGCGATACGCGTCAACGCCGCCATCGGTGGGTCGACCAACGCCGTGATTCACCTTAAAGCCATCGCCGGGCGTATCGGCGTGGAATTGGACCTGGACGACTGGACCCGCATCGGTCGCGGCATGCCGACCATCGTCGACCTGCAACCGTCGGGGCGCTTTCTGATGGAAGAGTTCTACTATGCCGGCGGCCTGCCTGCAGTGCTGCGTCGCCTGGGTGAAGCCAACCTGATCCCGCACCCGAACGCGCTGACCGTCAACGGCAAGACCCTGGGGGAAAACACTCAGGATTCGCCGATCTACGGCCAGGACGAAGTGATCCGCACCCTGGACAACCCGATCCGCGCCGACGGCGGCATCTGCGTGCTGCGCGGCAACCTGGCGCCACTCGGTGCGGTGCTCAAGCCATCGGCGGCCAGCGCCGAACTGATGCAGCATCGCGGCCGTGCGGTGGTGTTCGAGAACTTCGACATGTACAAGGCGCGCATCAATGATCCGGAGCTGGATGTGGACGCCAACTCGATCCTGGTCATGAAAAACTGCGGGCCCAAGGGTTACCCAGGCATGGCCGAAGTCGGCAACATGGGCCTGCCGGCCAAGCTGCTGGCCCAAGGCGTGACCGATATGGTACGGATTTCCGATGCGCGCATGAGCGGCACGGCCTACGGCACGGTGGTGCTGCATGTGGCACCGGAAGCCGCCGCCGGCGGGCCGCTGGCCACGGTGCAGGAAGGTGACTGGATCGAGCTGGACTGCGCCAACGGCCGCTTGCACCTGGACATTTCCGACGCCGAGCTGGCGGCGCGCATGGCCGACCTCAAGCCACCGCAGAACTTGATCGTCGGCGGTTATCGCCAGCTGTACATCGACCATGTGCTGCAGGCCGACCAGGGCTGTGACTTCGACTTCCTGGTGGGGTGCCGTGGGGCGGAAGTCCCACGGCATTCCCACTAATTGGGATGCTATGATGCCGCGAATTTAAGCCAGAGCATCCCTGTCGTTATGGATCAACAGCCGTCCAAACCGCGCAAGAGCATGCATGCCCAGATCGTCCAGGACTTGGGCATGCACATCGTTTCCGGTCGCTTCAAGCCAGAAGAACGCCTGCCGATGGAGGCCACGCTCTGCGAGGAGTACAAGGTCAGCCGTTCGGTATTGCGCGAGGCGACCCGCGTGCTCAGCGCCAAGGGCCTGGTGTATTCCAAGCCACGGGTGGGTGCGGTGGTGCGGCCACGGCTCAAATGGCACCTGCTCGACCCGGACGTGCTGTCCTGGTTGATGCAGTCCACGCCCCATAGCGAGTTTTTCAACACCCTGGCCGGTGTGCGGCGCATCCTCGAACCGGAAATCGCCGCCATGGCCGCGACCACCGCCACCGATGACGACATCGCTATCATCGAAAAGGCTTACTGCGGCATGGAAACCGCCAAGACTCACGAACAGCTGCTGCAGGCCGACCTGGACTTCCACCGTGCCATCGCCGACGCCACGCGCAACGACCTGCTGGCGTATATGTGCAACATGCTATCGCTGCCGTTGCGCGAATCGATCAACATCACCAACCGCCGCCCGGACATCCAGGGCCTGAGCCTGCCTCGGCATAAAGCCATCCTCACCGCGATCCAGAACCGCGACGCGCTGGGCGCGCGGCATGCGTCGCTGGTGCAGCTGGATGACACGCGGGTGGCGCTGGATACGGTGATGAACGTGCTCACCCCGCTCTAAAACCGAGTGAAAGAAAAGGTGGAAGGGCGCAAGCCCCTCCTACCTATCTATAAGCCGTAGGCCTGAATACCCACATCGTACAGGTGACTTTCCTTGGCCCAGAACACCCGGTCGCCGGCGCCGTCGAATCCGATCACGCCTCGGTAGCCGTCCACGGCCAGACGTTTCCAGGACTGGCCCCAGTCCTTGGAATAAAATACCGCTCCCGCCGAGATGTTGGCGTCGCCCCACCAGTACAGCCAGCGCGGTGGGCGGTGTTCGCTGTAGGTGTTGATCATCAAACTGTTACGTCCCACCCATAACTGCTGGGCCTGGGTGCTGGAGGCCAGTGGCGAGAACACGCTGGGCACCTCGCCCAGGGGTTGCCAGGCCAGGGTGGTGGTGTTCATTTCAGCGACGACGGCGTGGCCGTGGGGGCCCTGGTCGATCAGGCCCAGTACACGGCCGTCGCCGTTGTTCGCCAGGTCGTTGATGTACAGACCTTCTTCACGCTGCACCGCCCCCACCTGCCACGCTCCGGCCGCGCGCGACAGCTCGACGCGGGTGGTGACGCTGAACGCCAGGTTGTCGCCCTTGCCGTCGGGGTTGCTGGCCCAGAAGCGCTGGGACACCCAGATATAAGCGCGCCTGGCATCCAGTTGCAGCACATGGGTCACCTGATCGTTGGAATCGTGCCACTCCTTGATCTGCGGGTGCTGGCTGCTCACGAATTCGGCCCCCACCACCAGAGAGTGTGGCGTGGCGATCGGCGTGCTGTGCTGGCCGCCATCCAGTGAGTACGACACCCCTGTCTGCACGCTACGGCCTTCCTCCTCGATTTCGTCGGGGCTGCGCCAGGCCCAGACCTCGTTCTGGCTGTAAAAGTACGGCGCGAGTTGGGTCAGCACCCCGCCCAGCTCGGGGAAGAATCCTTCGGCCAACCAGGTCCAGGTCTTACCCTGGTCATCGCTGCGAAACACCACCTCCTGGCCCTCGGCTTCCTTGGGTCGCTTGAGGTCAGTGAGCAGGAACACGCGCTCGCCATCGGCGCTGGACACCAGGCATGCGGTGCCACTGACCTGCGCCACAGGCTTGAACGCGCCGTCGGCATCCAGCCGCGACACGAAGGTGGTCTCGGGTTTATCGCGCGGGAAGAAACCGGAATAGCCACCCTCCTCTTCCTGCGCCTTCGGCGTCTTGCCGTAAAGCTGCTCGTTCAGGTTGACCTGCCCGGGGGACGGCGTAAACGTGTGATATTCGTCCTCGACCCGACCCAGCAGCCAGGTACCTTGCCTGGTCACGACAACACCTGTGCAGGACTCGCTGACGTGACGCGGGCTGAGCCCCGGCAGCACGCCTATCTGCTGCTGATCCGGGCTGGCACCGCCGATACCCAGCTTGGCGCTGGTGATGATCCAGATGTACCACAGCGCCGCGCCGATCAGCAGCGCGACGACCAGGCGAGCGATAAGGGTTGAACGAGGCATGGGATGTCCATCTGCGGGGAAATGGGCAAGCTTTTCTCATCTATCGATGGGCGCGTAAACGCTTATTTGCGGGGACGCGCGGTTTTCCGTCGCGGCTGTGACGTGGCTTGCAATCGCAGCGAGGCCATTGCAAGCCGATAAGGCGCGTTACAGGGTGTAGGCGATGCCCACCTGCACCGTACGCGGCGCGCCTGGGTAGGCGTAGATATTGCCGAACGCGCCCTCTTCGTACTCACGGTTGAACAGGTTCTTAACGTCCAGGTTCAGGCGCATTTTGTCGTTGACCTTGTAGTAGCCGAGCAGGTCGATGACGGTGTAGGCGCCCATGGAAAACGCGGTGTTGGCGGTCTGGCCGGCGCGTTCATCGACGTATTTGCCGCCGGCGCCGAGGCCCAGGCCCTTGAGTGCGCCGTCCTGGAATTCGTAGACGTTGAGCAGGCTGAAGCTGTTGCGCGGGATATTCAGCAAGCGCGTGCCACTGCGCAGGGAGTTGTCGCGGGTGACTTCGGCATCCACGTAGGCATAGCCGCCGATCACGCGCCATTCGGGGGTAATGTTGCCGGCAACGTTGAGGTCGAAACCGCGACTGCGGACCTGGCCGGCGGCGACGCTGAAGGTGGAATCCACCGGGTCGGTGGTCAGCACGTTCTTTTTGTCGATCTGGTAGATCGCCGCGTCGACGCTGAGTTGGCGGTCCAAGGCTTCCCACTTGATGCCCATTTCATAGGATTTGCCCTTCTCCGGCGCGAAACCTCCCCCTTCACGGCTGGCGCCAGTGTTGGGCTTGAACGAACGCGCAGCGTCGGCGTAGACGGCGACGGTGTCGGTCAGGTCGTAGATCACGCCCAGCCGTGGAGTCACGGCGTTGTCCGCGGCCTGCCAGGGTTTCACACCCGCCACATAACTTTCGTAGTCATGCTCGAACCGCTCGAAACGCGCACCGGCCAGGACTTTCAAGCGTTCGGTCAGCGCCACCTGGTCCTGCACGAAAGCCGCGTAGGTCTTGAGATTTTCTTTATCGTGGGTCGGCGTGCGTGTCAGCGGTGGACGCGCCTGGCCGTAGACCGGATTGAAGATATCGATGGGGTAGGTGCCGGCGGCGGCGCTGGAGCGCTGGATGATCGACTGATAGTCGTAGTCCTCGTACTCGACGCCGGTCAGCAAGGTGTGATCGAGGCCGCCGGTGGAGAAGTGCCCGGTCAGATTGAGTTGGTAGTCCTTGTCGGTCCATTCCAGCTTGCGGTAGTTGAAGTTGCGTTGCAGCGTGCGGCCGTCGGCCCCCAGGCTGCCTGGGCCGTTGGCCTCGATGCCATTCCCCTGCAACGTCCCATTCAGCCACTGGAACCCGCCGCCCAACGTCCAGCTGTCGTTGAGCATATGCTCGAAACGCAGCTGGGCCATGTTGTTATCGTTGTGCAGCTTGCCTACGTCCTTGTCGCCCCAGAAGGTATCGCGCGACGGCGTGCCGGCCTGGTTGGCGAAACGCGTCAGGCCACGGTCCAGCGGATGGTTATTGCGCATGAAATCGCCTTCGAAGATCACCTTGGTGTCATCGCTGGCCTGCCAGGTGATGACCGGCGTCACGCCGTAGCGCTCGGTCGACACATGGTCGCGGAAGGTGTCGCCGCCCTCACCCACGACGTTCAGGCGATAAGCCAGGCGCCCCGCGTCGTCCAGCGGGCCGGAGGCGTCAAGGGTGCCGCGCTGCATGCCCTGGTCGTTCAACTGGCTGCCGAGGGTCACCGTCGGTTCGGCCAGCGGCTGCTTGGACACCACATTGAAAGTGCCGCCCGGATCGCCACGACCGTAGAGCATGGTGGCCGGGCCGCGCAGCACTTCCAGACGTTCGATGGTGTTGGCGTCCGGCATGTTCGGGTAACCACGGTTGATCGGAAAGCCGTTGCGGTAGAACTCGCCGGTAGTAAAGCCGCGCACGGTAAACGTGGTGAGGCCCTGCCCGCCGAAGTTGTTGGCACGGCCTACGCCGCCAGCGTAGTCAAGGGCATCCTGCAGACGGGTCGCGCCGAGGTCTTCGACCACGTCCTTGGACACCACGCTGATGGATTGCGGGGTTTCGTGGATAGAGGTGTCGGTGCGCGTCGCACTCGCCGAACGCGTGGCATGGTAGCCCTTGACGGGACCTTGCGCCGTCTCGTAATCGCCATCGCCAGTGACAGTGGTCGCTTGCAATTCAAGGGTCGCGGGCGCTGTGGAAACCTCCTCTGCCCAGCCAAGAGGGGAAAACGCCTGAAGGACACACAGGGAAATCAGCGTACGACGCATGGTTGTTGACCTAGTGAATGAGCCAGATGAGACGGCAAACCTGCCAAGAATTCGCCGCGAATGGTATATCAAGTCATTCGTGTTTGATATCTGTTCTCATTCGTTATCTTTTATGTATCCCGTGTGTATCCACCTCAAGCGCCAGCCATAAAAAAGCCACTCGATTGAGTGGCTTTCGTTACCTCGGCATGGGCTCAGCGATAGCGCTCAAGCCAGTGCGCGTATGGGGCCGGCAAGGTCCAGGCGGACTTCTCCACACCCAGCTCCTTGGCGGCGAAATACGCCCAGTGCGGATCGGCCAGGTGCGCGCGCCCCACCGACACCAGGTCCAGCTGACCGGCCTGCAACGCGCCCTCAGCCAATTGCGGGGTGCCAAAGCCCCAGGCCGAGGTCACCGGAATACCGGCCTCACGGCGCACGCGTTCGGCAATCGGGCCCATAAAGGCCGGGCCCCACGGAATGTTAGTGTCAGGAATGGTGAAACCGACGCTGACGCTCAGCAAGTCCAGGCCGCCAGCTTTGAAGCGGCGCGCCAGTTCGATGGATTCGGTGAGCGTCTGTTCGTCACGGCCGTCGTACTCGATCACGCCGAAACGCGCGGTCAGCGGCAGGTTTTCCGGCCAGACCTCACGCACGGCGGCCAGGGTTTCCAAAAGGAAACGGCTGCGATTGTCGAAGCTGCCGCCGTAGGCATCGGTGCGCTGGTTGGAGTGTTCAGAGAAGAAACTCTGGCCCAGGTAGCCGTGGGCGAAGTGCAGTTCGATCCATTCGAAACCGGCGTCGCGGGCCCGGCGGGCGGCATCGACGAAATCCTGTTGTACGCGGGCGATGTCTTCCAGGGTCATGGCGCGCGGTACGTTGGGCAGGTTGGCACCGAACGCAATCGCAGACGGCGCGATGGTTTCCCAACTGCGGGCATCGGAGGCAGGGATATGGTCATCGCCTTCCCACGGGCGATTGGCGCTGGCCTTACGCCCGGCATGGGCGATCTGGATACCGGGCACCGAACCCGCCGCCTTGATAGCCTGCACCATCGGCACAAAAGCTTCGGCGTGGGCATCGCTCCAGATACCGGCGCAGCCTGGGGTGATACGGCCTTCCGGGGCAACGGCGGTGGCTTCCACCACCAGCAGACCGGCACCGCCACGCGCCATGCCGGCCAGGTGGACGTGGTGCCAATCGTTGACCACGCCGTCTTCGGCCATGTATTGGCACATCGGCGGGATGGCGATGCGATTGCGCAGGGTGACGTCTTTGAGGGTGAAGGGTTCGAACAAAGCGGACATCGTGAACTCCAGAAGCAGGTGACTGATTCGATAGTTCGATGGTAATCGAACAATAGTATTGAGCGATACCCCCCTGTTATCATTCATTTCATGCGAGCCTTCAAACACCCTACCCTGCAAGACCTCACACTCGAACGCGTGCTCTACGCCCTGAGTGATCCGGTGCGCCTGGAGATCGTCCGGTGCCTGGCCGCCGTGCCGGAAGCCACCTGCGGCGAATTGGATGGCGGACGGCCCAAGTCGAGCATGTCCCACCACTTCCGCGTACTGCGCGACGCCGGCCTGGTGCACAGCCGCAGCGTAGGCACCACCCACATGAATTCGTTGCGCAGCGATGAACTTGAAAGCCGCTTTCCGGGATTACTCGCGTCCATCCTTGCCCAGCAATAAGTCTATTCACTCCAGCAGTGACACCAAGCGAGCGTCGATAGTGCCCTCGCCCATCTCCAGCAGCGCCAGCGTCACCGGCAACTTGAAACGTCGGCGCCCCGCGCTGCCGGGGTTTACATACAGAATGTCACCGCGCCACTCGATCAACGGCTTATGCGAATGCCCGGTAATTACCAGGCGCGTGTGAGGAGTGAGCAACGCCGGGACATCGGCGATGTCATGCACCAGCAACGCCCGGCAGCCGTTGAGCGTAACGTGCAGATGGTCCGGCACCTGGCGTGCCCATGTCGCATCCTGATCATTGTTGCCGCGCACCACGTGCAGCGGCGCGATGCCGGTCAGTTGCTCGATAATGTCGGCACTGCCAATGTCGCCCGCATGGACGATCTGCTCGCAACCTTGCAGGGCCGCCACGGCTTCGGGCCGAAGAAGGCCGTGGGTATCGGAAATCACGCCGATCTTCATAGGGTTCACTCTCTAGGGTTTGATTCTGGATGCATAGGTATCTGCACAAGTCTTAAAGGCTGACACATAACTCTGAGGCCGCCACACATTCAGCCAGGCCACGATTCTCAAACCTGCTGCCATCGCTGCCAAAATTGTTCCGCCCGACGGCTTAAACGTTTCAGGCTGCGGCGAACCTAACGGGTTCGTCGGCGTCCGAGCTAAGGCACTGTCGCTTAACGTTCGTCGCGAGGTTGTCATTTGAAAGCCGCCATCATCAAAAAGTATCGCCTGGTCATCAAGACCATGGGCTACGTCGGCTGGTCGTTGTTCTGGCTGTTGCTGTGGGACGTGGCCGTCACGGTGGACTTCATGCTGTTTCTCACCACCAAGATCAACCTGCCGCTGATGCCCCTGACCCTGCTCGGCTCGGCCCTGGTGGTGCTGATCAGTTTCCGCAACAGCAGCGCGTACAACCGCTGGTGGGAGGCCCGTACGCTGTGGGGAGCGATGGTCAACAATTCGCGCAGTTTTGCGCGCCAGGTGCTGACCCTGCTGGACGACCCTGGCAGTGAGGTCAACCCGGTCAAATCCACGCTGTTGCGCCGGCATGTGGCGTATGTGAACTGCCTGGCCGCCCACCTCAGGGGCCAACCATGCCCTGACGAAGTGCGCGCGTTCATCCCCGCCGAGGAGTTTGCGCGCAATGGCGCAACCAATAATTTCGCCAACGACCTCCTCACCGGCTCGGCGGCGTTGCTGGCGCGCGAATACAAGGCCGGCCACCTGGACAGCATTCGCCTGGCACGGCTGGAGTCGACCCTGGTAGACCTGTCCAACGCCCAGGGCGGCATGGAGCGCATCGCCAACACGCCGCTGCCCTACCCGTACGTGTATTTCCCGCGCCTGTTTATCACGCTGTTCTGCCTGATCGTACCGGTGGGCCTGGTGGAATCCCTGGGCTGGTTCACCCCGCTGGCCTCCACGGTGGTGGGCTTTATGCTGCTGGCCATCGAACGCATCGGCACCGACCTGCAAAGCCCGTTCCGCTCCAGCGAACATCAGATCCAGATGGAAGCCATCTGCGAAACCATCGAGAAAAACCTGCAATCGATGCGCCGCGACACCCTGGCCGAGACCGTGATCGGCTGAAACCGCCCCCACGTCCTAAAGTGCGTGCCCTCTCGGTCGATAACGAGGGTACGTACGCAAGGACCCTACCCTTCATAACAACCCCTGCGACGCTCAGCACTACCGTTTGCCTTGCCAAAACTATAAATACCCGCGGGTGAAAGTCATGAATATCAAGCAGAAGCTGACCTGGGCGTTCGCGGCTATCGCGTGCGTGCCGGTCATCCTGGTAGCGGTACTGGTAGTGTTGAACCTGCGCGAGGGGGCCCAGGCTAATTTCCTCGACAGCAGCGGGCGTGAAATCCGCCAGATCGACAACGGCATGAAGCAGTTCTTCGACGGCATCAGCCAGAACGTCGAGTACGTGGCCAAGGACCCGCGCGTGGTCGCGGCCAAGGAGCTCAAGAGCTACGCCAGCGCCGACGCCGCGCAGATCCCGCTCACGCCGACCAATAAAGAGCTGCTGGCGATTTTCGATCAGTTCGCCAAAAGCCACCCCACCACCGCCTACCTGTCTCTCGGCCTGGCCGACGGCGGCTACGCCAGCTGGCCCGACGACGCCAAGCTGACCAACTACGACCCGCGCGTGCGCCCTTGGTACAAAGCGGCGATTGCCGCGCCCGGTACCACCGTGCGCACCGGTGCTTATTACTGGGCACCGGACGACGTGGTGCTGATCGGCACCGTGCACACCGTGGCCGACGCCAGCGGCAATGTGCTGGGCGTGATCGGCCTGGATGTGTCGCTCAAGCAACTGACCGAACTGGTCAAGAACATTAAGCTCGGTGACAGCGGTTACCTGATGCTGGTGGAAGGCAACGGCAACGTGTTGGTCGACCCCAGCGATGCCAAGCACAATTTCAAACCCCTCGCCGACCTGGGCCCCAACTACGCCGAACTGGCCAAGCGCGGCGACGGCGTGACCCAGATCGACATCGACGGCGTGGCCTACATGGCCAACGTGGTCAGCTCCAAAGACCTGGGCTGGCGCTTTATCGGCCTGATCAAGCGCGACGAAGTGATGGCCGGCGCCACCCGCCTGACCTGGTTGATCGCCGCCATCGCCGCGGCGCTGGCCGTGGTGTTCGCGATTGTCGGTGCCAGCTTTGCCAGCGTTATCGTGCGGCCGATTCGCGGCGTGGCCGATGGCCTGCAGGAAATCGCCGAGGGCGAAGGCGACCTCACTCGGCAACTCAAGGTCCAGGGCAAAGACGAAACCGCCACCCTGGCCGGCTGGTTCAACCAGTTCCTGGGCATGATCGCGCAACTGGTGCAGCGCATCGGCAGCGCATCCTCCGACCTGCAGAGCGCCGCCGCCGACACCAGCGAAGTGGCCAACAACATGAACCAGGCCGCCGGACGCCAGCGTGAAGCGGTGGAACTGGTGAGCACCGCCTTCAACGAAATGGTGGCCACCGCCAACGAAGTCGCGCGCTCCTGCAGCGCCGCCGCTTCTAGCGCCGACGAAGGCTACCGTGACGTGCACGACGGCCAGCAACATATCGGCGAAGCCACCGGCAGCGTACTGCGGCTCAGCGAAGACTTGCAGAAGTCGACCCAAACCATGCAGCAGTTGGAGCAGGACAGTAAAAACATCAACACCATCCTGGATACCATCCGCTCGATTGCCGAACAGACCAACCTGCTGGCGCTCAACGCCGCCATCGAAGCCGCGCGGGCCGGTGACCAGGGCCGTGGGTTTGCGGTGGTTGCCGATGAAGTGCGCGCCCTCGCCCGCCGCACCGCCGACTCCACCGGCGAGATCGACAGCCTGCTGGGCAACCTCGCCCGCCGCACCCAGGAAGTCACGCAGCAGATGCAGGGCAGCCTGCTGGTGTCCCACACCAGCGTGGAACGCATCCAGCAGGCCCGTGACAGCTTCGACAAGATCCGCGGCTCGGTAGACTCGATCCGCGACCAGAACACCCAGATCGCCACCGCCGCCGAAGAGCAGCATCAGGTCGCCGAGGAGATCAACCGGCACATCGCGCAGATCCATGCCGATGCGCAACTGGTCGAAGGCTTTGCCCACTCGGCGCAGACCGGCTCGGGTCGTCTGACTGATATTTCCGCTCAGCTCAAGGGGTTGGTGGGGCGCTTCAAGTTCTAGCCAAACAACCGAAGGCGATCAATAAAGCCGCTTGTTTCTGACGGAACAAGCGGCTTTTTCATGCGCCCGCACTCACCACGGCCGTTGAAGTCGGCCGACCAGCAAAAATGTACTAACTAGTTACTTGTCTTGCTAACATTGCGCCTTTGCCCTCTCTCACTCGAGTCCTTTCGATATGAAACGAGCATCGCGCGCCACTGGCGTCTCTAGATTTATCCTGCTGGGCCTGGGTGTGATCATCGCCCTGCTCGGCCTCGCGCTGGCCGTCGGCGGCGCCAAACTGGTCAGTCTCGGCGGTTCCTGGTACTTCCTGGTGGGCGGTGTGGCCATGGCGGTTGCCGGGCTGTTGATTGCCCGTCGAAAACCGGCCGGCGCGTGGCTGTTCGCGGGTTTTCTGCTGGGCACGGCGGTGTGGGCCGTGGCGGACGTTGGCCTGGTGTTCTGGCCGCTGTTCTCGCGGCTGTTCATGTTCGCGGTGATCGGCCTGGTGGTGGCGCTGGTGTACCCGCTGCTGGCGGGCAAGCCCGCCCGCGGCGCGTATGGCGTGGCCGCCGTGCTGGCTGCGGGCGTGGCGATTGCCGCAGGCAACATGTTTGTCGCGCATCCGAGCGTGGCGCCTACCGGTGCAGGCCCGGGCGTTACGCCGGTGGTGGCGGCCGAGGCGCAGAAAGACTGGGCGCACTACGGCAACACCGAAGGCGGCAGCCGCTTTGCCGCCCTGGATCAGATAAACCGCGACAACATCGGCAAGCTCAAAGTGGCCTGGACCTATCGCACCGGTGACGTGGCCATCAGCGACGGCAACGGTGCCGAAGACCAACTCACACCCCTGCAGATCGGCAACAAAGTGTTTATCTGCACGCCGCACAACAACCTGATCGCCCTGGACGCCGACACCGGCAAAGAGCTGTGGAAGAACCAAGTCAACGCCCAGTCGGCGGTATGGCAACGTTGCCGGGGCCTGGCGTATTTCGACGCCGGCGCGCCGATCGTCCAGCCGACCCAACCCGGCAGCTCGCCGATCATCGCCGCCAGCGTTGCCCCCGGCGCACAGTGTCAGCGTCGGTTGCTGACCAACACCATCGATGCGCGCCTGATTGCGGTGGACGCCGACAGCGGCCAATTCTGCGAAGACTTCGGCACCCATGGCCAGGTGGATCTCAAAGCTGGCCTGGGCAATGTGCCGGACAGTTACTACCAACTGTCCTCCGCCCCGCTGATCGCCGGGACTACCGTGGTGGTCGGCGGCCGCGTCGCCGATAACGTGCAGGCCGATATGCCCGGCGGCGTCATCCGTGGCTTCGATGTGATCAGTGGGCAAATGCGCTGGGCCTTCGACCCGGGCAACCCTAAGGACAAACACGCGCCGGCAGACGGCAGCACCTATGTGCGCAGCACGCCCAACAGCTGGGCGCCGATGTCCTACGACCCGCAGATGAACACGGTCTTCCTGCCGATGGGCAGCTCGTCCACCGACATCTACGGGGTGGAGCGCACCCAGCTCGATCACACCTATGGCGCGTCCGTATTGGCGCTGGACGCCTCAACCGGTGCCGAGAAGTGGGTGTACCAGACCGTTCACAATGACCTGTGGGACTTCGACCTGCCGATGCAACCGAGCCTGATCGACTTCACCCCACCGGGCAGCGACACCGCTGTACCGGCAGTGGTGATCGGCACCAAGGCCGGGCAGATCTATGTGCTTGATCGCGCGACCGGCCGGCCGCTGACCGAGGTCAAGGAAGTACCGGTCAAGGCCGCGAATATCCCCAACGAACCCTACTCGCCGACCCAGCCTGAATCGGTGGGCATGCCGCAGATTGGCGCGCAAACCCTGAGCGAGTCGGACATGTGGGGCACCACCCCGTACGACCAATTGCTGTGCCGCATCGACTTCAAGGGCATGCGCTACGACGGCCTGTACACCGCGCCGGGCACGGACAAATCCTTGAGCTTCCCAGGCTCTCTGGGCGGCATGAACTGGGGCAGCATCTCCACTGACCCGGTGCACGGGTTTATCTTCGTCAACGACATGCGCCTGGGCCTGTGGATCCAGATGATCCCGTCGCAGAACAAGGCGCTGGCCGCGTCCGGTGGCGAGGCGTTGAACACCGGCATGGGCGCGGTCCCGCTCAAGGGCACGCCGTATGCGGTGAACAAAAACCGCTTCCTGTCGGTGGCCGGCATCCCATGCCAGGCGCCGCCGTTCGGCACCCTCACCGCCATCGACATGAAGACCCGGAAAGTCGCATGGCAAGTGCCGGTCGGCACCGTCGAGGACACCGGGCCGTTGGGTATTCGCATGCACCTGCCGATCAAGATCGGCCTGCCGACCCTTGGCGGAACGCTATCGACCCAGGGCGGCCTGATCTTTATCGCCGGCACCCAGGACTTCTACCTGCGCGCCTTCAACAGCGGCAACGGTGACGAAATCTGGAAGGCGCGCCTGCCCGTCGGCAGCCAGGGCGGCCCGATGACCTACGTGTCGCCCAAAACCGGCAAGCAATACATCGTGATCACTGCCGGCGGTGCACGCCAGTCCACCGACCGGGGCGACTATGTAATCGCCTACGCCTTGCCGTAACCCCAGCGTGCGCTCCGGCACTGCTTGAACATGTGGGAGGGAACAAGCCCCTCCCACACAGCAGCGCATGTAAGGCCCTAATCAGGCACGGGCAACGCCCACTCCTCGCCTTGCTGGTACTCACGCGGCGTGCAGCCGAATTCACGGCGAAACACGGTGTGCAGGTACTGCGCCGACTTGAAGCCGCACTGTGTCGCCACGTCGGCAATCGGCCGTTCGTGGTTTGCCAGGCCCTTGGCGGCGGCGGCGAGTTTAAAGCGCAGGATCTCGTCATGCACGCTGCAACCACGCACCTTGCGAAAGTGTGACTCCAGGGATGAACGCGACACGCCGACATAGGCCGCCACCTGCGCGGTCTTGATGCCCTGGCAGGCGTACTGGCGGATAAACAGCAGCGCCTGCATCACGTACGGGTTGCCCAAGGGCTGATGCAGGCTGGAGGCCTGCACGTTGATCGCCTCCGGGGGCACCAGGATCTGCGTGCCACTGGCGGGTTTGCCGTGCAGCATCTGGTGCAACAGCGCGGCGGCGGTGCGACCCATGGTTTCGGTGCCCTGGATCACGGAACTGAGCGGCACCCGCGTGAGGGTGCGGGTCAGCGGGTCGTTGTCGATGCCGATCAGCGCCACTTGCTCCGGCACCGCGATACCGGCGGTGAGGCAGGCTTGCAGCAATTGCCGGGCGCGGGCGTCGGTGACGGCGATGATGCCGATGGGCTTGGGCAGGCTGTGCAGCCAGGCGATCTGCTGCTCCACCGCGCTGTCCCACAATGGCGCGCTGGTGCCCAGGCCGCGATACACCTCCACGTGCAGACCATCGCGCTGCATCAGGCGGCGAAAGGCTTTTTCGCGCTCCTGGGCCCAGCGGTTGGCCTGGGCCTCGGGCAGGCTGAAACAGGCAAACCGGGTCAGCCCGGCCTCGATCAGGTGCTCGTAAGCCAGCTTCATCAACCCATGGTTGTCGGTGGCCACGTAGGGAATGCCCTTGGGATAGGCGCGTGCATCCTCATAAGAACCGCCCACCGCCACCACCGGCACCTTGCTGTGGGCCAACGCTTCGCCGATCAGCGGGTCATCGAAGTCGGCGATGATGCCGTCGCCCTGCCAACGCTCGATGCCTTTGAGCCGACACAGAAAGTCCTCCTCCAGGAACAAGTCCCAGGACGCACGGGTGCTGCTCAGGTAATTGCCGATGCCGGCGATGATGCCACGGTCGTAGATTTTGCTGCCGTTGAACAGCAAGGCGATGCGGTGCACGGGCGGTAGGGTTTTCATTGTTGTTGTCCTGGGGCCAGTCGGCACAGAGTAGCCCTCACCACTCAAAATCGCACCCTGCCTTGGTGATTTTCATAATCGGCGGGCGCGGTGCCGTTGCTAGTATCCAGACACCGCCAAGAACAATAAGGAAAACGCCATGACGTACTTCCCCGGTGTCGAGAAGGTTCGCTTCGAAGGCCCCGACAGCGATGCTCCCCTCGCCTTTCGCCATTACGACGCCAACAAGCTGATCCTCGGCAAACCGATGCGCGAGCACCTGCGCATGGCCGCGTGTTATTGGCACACCTTCGTGTGGCCGGGCGCCGATATGTTCGGGATGGGCACCTTCAAGCGCCCTTGGCAGCGCAGCGGTGAGCCGATGGATGTGGCCATCGGCAAGGCCGAGGCGGCCTTTGAGTTTTTCTCCAAGCTGGGCATCGACTATTACAGTTTTCACGATACCGATGTGGCGCCCGAAGGCAGTTCGCTCAAGGAGTACCGCAACCACTTTGCGCAGATGGTCGACCACCTGGAGCGCCATCAGGAACAGACCGGCATCAAGCTGTTGTGGGGCACCGCCAATTGCTTCAGCAACCCGCGCTTTGCGGCCGGCGCCGCCACCAACCCGGACCCGGAGGTATTTGCCTACGCCGCGGCCCAGGTGTTCAGCGCGATGAACGCTACGCTGCGGCTCAAAGGCGCCAACTATGTGCTGTGGGGCGGTCGCGAAGGGTATGAAACCCTGCTCAACACCGACCTCAAGCGCGAGCGCGAACAGCTCGGGCGCTTTATGCGCATGGTGGTGGAGCACAAGCACAAGATCGGCTTCAAGGGCGACCTGCTGATCGAACCCAAGCCCCAGGAACCGACCAAGCACCAGTACGATTACGACAGCGCCACGGTGTTCGGCTTCCTGCACGAATATGGTTTGGAACATGAGATCAAGGTCAACATCGAAGCCAACCACGCGACCCTGGCCGGGCATAGCTTTCACCACGAAATCGCCACCGCCGTGTCCCTCGGCATCTTCGGCAGTATCGACGCCAACCGCGGCGACCCGCAGAACGGCTGGGACACCGACCAATTCCCCAACAGCGTCGAGGAAATGACCCTGGCCACCTATGAAATCCTCAAGGCTGGCGGCTTCAAGAATGGCGGCTATAACTTTGACTCCAAGGTGCGCCGCCAAAGCCTCGACGAAATCGACCTGTTTCACGGCCACGTCGGCGCCATGGACGTGCTCGCCCTGGCGCTGGAACGCGCGGCGGCCATGGTGCAGAACGACCGGTTGCAACAGTTCAAGGACCAACGCTACGCCGGTTGGCAGCAACCCTTGGGCCAGTCGGTACTGAGCGGCGAGTTCAGCCTGGAATCCCTGGCCGAACATGCGTTTGCCCATGAACTGAACCCGCAGGCCGTGAGCGGTCGGCAGGAGATGCTGGAGGGGGTGGTCAACCGGTTTATTTATCGGTGACATTTGCACGACAAATCCCTGCACGGAGCGTCGAAGGACGCTCTACAGTTTTACCCGCATCACGCTGTGTCTTTCCAACAACAATAAAAGGACGCACCACCATGAAATCATTCAAACGCACCCTGCTCGCCACCGCCCTGGCCCTGTTCGCCCTGCCGGTCATGGCCGATTCCGCCCATCCGAAAATCGGTTTTTCCATCGACGACCTGCGCCTGGAGCGCTGGTCCCGCGACCGCGATTACTTCGTGGCGGCGGCGGAAAAACTCGATGCCAAGGTTTTTGTGCAATCGGCCGATGCCAACGAGCAGAAGCAGATTTCCCAGATCGAAAACCTGATCTCGCGCGGCGTCGATGTGATTGTGATCGTGCCGTTCAACGCCACGGTGCTGACCAACGCGGTCGCCGAAGCGAAGAAGGCCGGAATCAAGGTGGTGTCCTATGACCGCCTGATTCTCAATGCCGACATCGATGCCTACATCTCCTTCGATAACGAAAAAGTCGGCGAGATGCAGGCCAGCGGCGTGCTGCAGGCGGCGCCCAAGGGCAATTATTTTCTGCTCGGCGGCGCGCCTACCGATAACAACGCCAAGGTGCTGCGCGAAGGCCAGATGAAGGTGCTGCAACCGGCCATCGACAAGGGCGATATCAAGGTGGTCGGCCAGCAGTGGGTCAAGGAATGGAACCCTACCGAAGCCCTGAGCATCGTCGAAAACGCCCTGACCCGGAACAACAACAAAATCGATGCCATCGTCGCCTCCAACGACGCCACCGCCGGCGGTGCGATCCAGGCCCTGGCCGCGCAGAAGCTGGCGGGCAAGGTGCCGATCTCCGGCCAGGACGCCGACCTCGCCGCCGTCAAGCGCGTGATCGACGGCACCCAGACCATGACCGTGTACAAGCCGCTCAAGCTGATCGCCACCGAAGCCGCCAAACTTTCGGTGCAACTGGCGCGTAACGAGAAACCCACCTACAGCTCGCAGTACGACAATGGCAGCAAGCAGGTCGACACCATCCTGCTCACCCCGACGCCATTGACCAAGGCCAATATCGACCTGTTGGAAAAGGACGGTTTCTACACCAAAGAGCAGATCGGCGGGCAATGACCGTCATGGCTGCCGACTACCTGCTGCAAATGAACGGCATCGTCAAAACCTTTGGCGGTGTCCACGCGCTGAACGGCATCGACATCACGGTGCGGCCGGGGGAATGCGTCGGCCTGTGCGGCGAGAACGGTGCCGGTAAATCCACCTTGATGAAGGTGCTGTCGGCGGTCTATCCCCACGGCACCTGGGAGGGAGAAATCCTCTGGGACGGGCAGCCGCTCAGGGCGCAGTCCATCAGCGAAACCGAGGCCGCCGGCATCGTGATCATCCACCAGGAGCTGACCCTGGTGCCTGACCTCTCGGTGGCCGAGAACATTTTTATGGGCCACGAACTGACCCTGCCCGGCGGCCGCATGAACTACCCGGCGATGCTGCACCGCGCCGAAGCGCTGATGCGTGAACTCAAGGTGCCGGACATCAACGTGGCGCTGCCGGTGTCGCAGTACGGTGGCGGCTACCAGCAACTGGTGGAAATCGCCAAGGCCCTGAATAAAAAAGCGCGCCTGCTGATTCTCGACGAGCCCTCCTCGGCCCTGACCCGCTCGGAAATCGAGGTGCTGCTGAACATCATCCGCGACCTCAAGGCCAAAGGCGTGGCCTGCGTGTACATCTCCCACAAGCTCGATGAAGTGGCGGCGGTGTGCGATACCATCACGGTGATTCGCGATGGCAAGCACATCGCGACCACGGCCATGGCCGATATGGACATCCCGCGCATCATCACCCAAATGGTCGGTCGCGAGATGAGCAACCTCTACCCCACCGAGCCCCATGACATCGGCGAGGTGATGTTCGAAGCGCGCCATGTCACCTGTTACGACGTGGACAACCCCAAGCGCAAACGCGTCGACGATATTTCCTTTGCGCTCAAGCGCGGCGAAATCCTCGGCATCGCCGGGCTGGTGGGCGCCGGGCGCACCGAACTGGTGTCGGCCCTGTTCGGCGCCTACCCCGGCCGCTGCAGCGCCGAGGTGTGGCTGGACGGTGAGGTGATCGATACGCGCACGCCGCTCAAGTCGATCCGCGCCGGACTGTGCATGGTGCCCGAGGACCGCAAGCGTCAAGGCATCATCCCGGATCTTGGCGTGGGCCAGAACATCACCCTGGCGGTACTCGACACCTATGCGCACCTGACCCGCATCGACGCCGAAGCCGAACTGGGCAGCATCGACCGGCAGATCACGCGCATGCACCTCAAGACCGCCAGCCCGTTCTTGCCGATCACCAGCCTGTCCGGCGGCAATCAGCAAAAAGCCGTGCTGGCGAAAATGCTGATGGCCAAGCCCAAAGTGCTGATCCTCGACGAGCCCACGCGCGGGGTGGACGTGGGGGCCAAGTATGAAATCTACAAGCTGATGGGCGCCCTGGCCGCCGAAGGCGTGGCAATCATCATGGTCTCCTCGGAACTGGCCGAAGTGCTGGGGGTGTCCGACCGCGTGCTGGTGATCGGCGACGGCCAGTTGCGCGGCGACTTCGTCAACGAGGGGCTCACCCAGGAACAGGTACTCGCCGCCGCGCTCAGCCAAAACAATAATAATCGGAAGACCGCGTAGATGAATCAGGTCAAACAGCTGTTTACCCGCTACAAAATGCTCGCTCTGGTGATTGCCGTGGCGGTGATCTGGCTGTTCTTCAGCTGGCAGACCGAGGGCGGTTTCCTCACCCCGCGCAACTTGTCCAACCTGCTGCGGCAGATGTCCATCACCGGCATCCTGGCCTGCGGCATGGTGCTGGTGATCATCAGCGGCGAAATCGACTTGTCGGTGGGCTCATTGCTGGGGTTGCTGGGAGGGCTGGCGGCGATCCTGGACGTGGTCTACCACATTCCGCTGCTGGCTAATTTGAGCCTGGTGGCGCTGTGCGGCCTGATGATCGGCCTGGCCAACGGTTACATGACGGCGTACCTGCGCATCCCGTCGTTCATTGTCGGCTTGGGCGGCATGCTGGCGTTTCGCGGGGTTCTGCTGGGGATCACCGGCGGCACCACCATCGCGCCAGTGTCGCCATCGCTGGTGTACGTGGGCCAGGGGTATCTGCCGCATTCGGTGGGGATTGGGCTTGGGCTTTTGCTGTTTGCCCTCACACTGTTCTTGACCTGGAAACAACGACGCAACCGCGCGCTGCACGGGCTGGCCGCGCACTCATTGATGCGCGACGTGCTGCGCGTGGTGGTGATCGGCGCAGTGCTGGCCGGTTTCGTCAGCACCCTCAACAGCTACGACGGCATCCCCGTGCCGGTGTTGCTGTTACTGGCGCTGCTCGGCGTATTCAGCTATGTCACCAGCCAGACCGTATTCGGCCGCCGCGTGTATGCGGTGGGCAGCAACATGGAAGCCACGCGGCTGTCGGGCATCAACGTGCAGGCGGTCAAACTGTGGATCTTCGGCATCATGGGCGTCATGTGCGCCCTCGCCGGCCTGGTCAACACCGCACGTTTGGCGGCGGGTTCACCGTCGGCGGGCAATATGGGCGAACTGGACGCCATCGCCGCCTGCTTTATCGGCGGCACATCGATGCGCGGCGGCTCCGGCACGGTGTATGGCGCATTGCTGGGGGCGCTGGTGATCACCAGCCTGGATAACGGCATGTCGATGCTGGACGTGGACAGTTACTGGCAGATGATTGTGAAGGGCAGCATATTGGTGTTGGCGGTTTGGGTGGATGTGAGTACGCGGGCGGGTCGGCGCTGAACCCGTTCTCACCGGCCCCACATTGACCGCATTCCATTGGAGGCTTGGTGGCGTTTGGTCATGGTTTGTAAAGGGCCAGCAAGCCACATCCCTTTTAATTGCAGGACGTTTCCTAGACAATCCTCGCCGCCTTGTGCCTGTTGGAATCGATGGCTAGTCTGCGGTCCGTCACTGCTCATCAGTGATCGGGTTTAGTCGCCCGGATTCAGAACAGGCGCATGTTTCCCATGAAGCTTTATGGTGGCTGTGCGCAGGGCGCCTTCGGGTGCGCCGGGTTCCTGTTCTGACCGGTCGACTAACCTGCGTACAGCCGCCACCTTCGTTTAGTCGCAAAGCGTGTCGGCTCCTTGATCAGACAGGAACTACACCATGAACAAAGTCGTCCCCGATCCACCCTTCGATCCCGCCAAAGACCGCGCCGCCTTCAACCGCGCCATCGACCATTACCTGCCGACCCAAGGCTTTCACTCCATCAACGAAGACCTGAGCTTCGAAGACGCCTTGCTCTACACCGCCAGCCTGCTCGACAGCGCATCGGCGACGGCGTTGGATTGTGGCGAGCAACTGACGAGCCCAGAGCGAGCGAAAATCCTGGCAGTGTGGCATTTGCTTGAAATTGCCAAAACCACGGTAGATCGCTCAATCAACTGCCTGAAACACGGTTAGAAAATGTGAGAGGGGCTTGCCCCCGATAGCAGTGGGTCAGCTACACAGAAGCTGACTGATCCACCGCCATCGGGGGGCAAGCCCCCTCCTACAGTCGGGTTGGTTTACACCTGATGAATCAGGCTGACCGTTGCGCTGCTGTCATTGGCTCAACACCACATCGCGCATCGGCGGGATGTAACCGTAGTCATACGCCTCCTGCACGAACGAACGATCCCCCTTGAGCACAATCCTGACCGTCGGCGCTTCGGTGCCGCCGATGCGGTAGTCGCCGCCGGCGGTGGGCACGCTGTCGATAAACGATGTGACCAGGCCATTGGGCATCACGCAATGCGAATAGGTCTGGAACGGCTGCGACGGCGGGTTGCCCAGTACCAGGCCCGAAGCGTTCATCGGTGTGTAGGGGCCGAACAGATGATCGCCGACAAACCCGTAGACCCCATCCGGGCCCGTTATGCCATCGGCATAGGTGAACTTGTGACTGATGGTAAACAGGTAGTACTTGTTGTCCTGAAACACGTAGTGCGGCCGCTCGGTCTGATCGTTCACCCCGACGGCGGTGACCAGGGGCGGCAGGAGTTCCCATTCATCGCCATTGAGGTCCTTGGCCACCGCAAGGCCGATGCAACCCACCTGGTAACGCGCACCGCCCACATGTTCATGCCCTGGCGGCACCAGGCCCAGTTCGTTCGCGCCCACTTCGTGAGTGCCGCGCTCACCTGCTACGTTGCCTTCGAACACCATGTACAGCTTGCCGTCCTTGGGATCGATAAACGGGCTGGGGTCGCGGAAGTTCCAGGTCGCGTTCTGCGCTTCGGTCTGGTAGTAGGTGCCATCGGTTTCGAACAGGGCCTTGACCTGAGTGAAACCGCGCAACTCGACACCGCTTTGGGACGTGACCACCTGGCCTCGGACCTTGGCAATCGTCGCGCCCGGAGTGACGCAGGTGTAATACAGGTCGATGTCGCCGTTGTTATTGAGCAGGATCGGTGTACCTGCCCATTCACGCGTGGTCGGCGATACGCCTTCGGCCATCACGCGGCCGCCGAAGATCCAGTCTTTGCCGGTGCGCGAGTACCAGTAGCAGATGCGCGCATGACCATGGCGATCTTCCCAATCGCGCTTGATGTCGTAGCGACCATCGGCATTGATGAATTGCGGATCATGGGGGCGACGGTCGGCCGTCAGGGTGAAGATCACGGACCAGCCGTTGACCGAAACCACCGTGCCGTCCAGCGTGCGCAAGGGCATGGTGTCCCAGATAAACACCGTGTCGCTCATCACCGGGAAGTCGGCAGGCACCAGCGGTTGAGTCGTGGTGGGGTCATTTTCATTCACTTTGAGCGCATCTGCGCGTGTCCAGCGAGTGGGGATAATAGTGGCGTGTTTCATGATGAAGTCCTTTTCATTGACGCTTGGATACGGCCCGTCGTGGCGAGCCAGCGTATTGAGTTGATCCATTGACCTACACACAGTGCCCAGCGGGGCTGAAGCGTCCTTCCTGGACAATCAGCGCTTAAAAACTGTGTTTATATACAGTATTCGGCGTTCGCCTGGGCGTCAACCCTTGAGTGAAAATATCCAGATGCGGGAGGGGTTTGCTCCGATAGCAGCGTGCCAACCAGTAACGAAGACCACGGTGAATCGTTAATTGGATATTTCGGTGCAGTGAAGCCCTGGACTTAAACAGCCAAGCCCAGGTTAGGCGCGAGCTTACTTACGCCTGCCCGATGTCAGCGCTTTGTCGTCGTTGAAGAATTTAAAAACTACCCACACACTTCCAAGCTCTAATACCAGAATGTATTTTTCCGATTACTGGCCTTACAAACGTTAGCCTTACTAACGAAAATTCTGAACTCTCGCGCCTAAAGGAATGTAAGAAAAATCCTCGAAAAGTAGGATGCTTCCTTCAATAAAAAATATTACTAGGAAATTTCGGATTTTTTTAAAAATCTTTGACCGATTTCTGTTTTGGGATTATAGATTAATGGCGCAGCGCACTCCCTGTACTTAAGCAAAGGAGACAACGTATGAGTAATGAAAAAACTGTTACCGAAGTCGATCTGGCGAAAGTATTTAGCCTGAACGGCGAAAATGGAAAAGTAGTATTGGCGGTGGTCAACTAATCTGCATCGCCTATAACAAGAGCGGCATGCTTAAGGAAGGTGCCGCTCTTCCTTACCAGGAGTGCGACATGATCGATTTTACAAACTGGTTATGCGGAGAAAAAATAAACATCATTGATATCGGAGCTCGGATGACGCCAGGGGAAGCACCGATATATCAAAACCTGATCAAAAATAATCTATGTACGATTACTGCAGTAGAGCCAGACACCAGCACGAATGAGCTACTAGTCAAACTATCAAATGCAAAAATTCATAATTTAGCGCTAGGTACAAAAGGGCTTTCTTATCTGAACATCTGCCAACTACCTTCGTGTTCATCGCTCCTAGAGCCAGATACAGAAACACTATCCAAATACTCAGGCATGGAATACTTTTACAACGTCATAGACCGCGTCAGCCTACATGTAGATGAAATGGACGACATTTTCCAGGATGAAATCTTTGATTTCCTCAGCATAGACGTCCAAGGAGCCGAGTTAAATGTCCTGGAAAATGGAAGGAGAAACTTATCCAACCTTCTGGGGATTCATATTGAGGTGTCGTTTATTGAAAAATATAAAGGACAACCCTTATTTCGTGACGTCGATACTTTTTTAGCCGGCAATGATTTTTCCTTCCATTGCTTTACAGGATACGGCACGAGGTCCCCACGGGGAATTGAAATAGATAACTCTCCCATAAATGGAATAAACCAGTGGCTTTGGGCAGACGCTTTCTATTTTCACAATTTATATGATATAGACTTTTGGAAAGAACCTGGAAAACTAATAAAACTCGCCTGTATCTTTCATAACCTGTATAAATCCTACGACTTCTCAGCTCATTGTTTAAAAATTCACGACCATCAATTTGGCTCAAATTATCTCTCGGAATATGCGTCACTTATATCCAATCTCACAAATACATGCATCAAATCAAGCAGTGACGAAAATACATATTTAGCCAAAATAGCGCAAAAAATAAATTACAACTAAAACCTGAACGGAAACTCAGAAAATGAAAGACCCATTTAACTCAGAGCAAGAAAAACCTGAAAATGAATCAATTTCAAAAATAAAAGAATCAATTAAAATTACAGATAGCCTAATTGCATCAAGAAAAATATTTATAACGGGAGAAATAAACCACAACCTAGCCTACAATACAGCTAGAGAACTTCATGCGTTATCTCATATTAGCGACGATCCAATATTTATTTTTATCAGTTCTCCAGGCGGACACGTTGAGTCAGGGGATATGATCTATGACACTATAAAATTCATAAAACCAAAAGTTTTTACAATAGGATCCGGGTGGGTCGCTAGCGCTGGCGCACTGATATATGTAGCGGCTGATAAGGAAAATAGATACTCCCTACCCAACACTCGCTTTCTTCTCCATCAACCATCTGGTGGCTTTCACGGTAGAGCAGAAGATTTCGGCGCCTACTCAAAAGAAATTAGCTTTATGAAAGAGCGACTAAACAAAATATTCTCAGACGCCACTGGGCAACCCATAGAAATAATCAGACAAAATACAGAGCGCGACTTTTGGTTAAGCGCCGAAGAGTCAGTAAAATATGGACTGGTCCACAAAATAGTGACCTCTGAACATGAAATATTCTAAAACTTGCCGGCTTAAACAAAAATCTCATTTCTCATCCTTCGGCGAAAACTCAAAGAATGCGAAAATTTTAGAACAGAAAAAATCTTATACGATAAAAACCATAGACAACTTAGGCTATGACGAAAACCTAAATAAATGCAGTGATTTTCTGAACCCCCTTTCTGGTCCGTTCAGCTTGAAAGGAGCAAAATTTGGTGAAACCATTGCGCTAAATATAGAAGGCATTATACATACTCGTGATATTGGACTTTCATCTTGTGGACTTCTACCTACCCATTTAGATGAAACACTAAAAAAAGATGTTCTCGGTGAGCCAGTCATTTTTTGGAAAATTGAAGATGAATTTTGCTATCCCATTAAAGGCCGCCAAATTGATCGCTCAATCGCTTTGAGAAAGTCTCTAATGATCGGTTGTTTAAGAAGTGCTGAAAATCTTGGTGAAGCCTCCTTAAGCTCGTTGGATGCGGACCAATATGGCGGCAACTTTGATTGCAAGCTTTTTAAACAGGACGCATTAATTTTTCTACCCATTAGAAATGACAATGCTGAGTTTTATATAGGAGACGTTCATTATTGCCAATCCGATGGCGAAGTCGGCGGAACGGGCATAGAAGTTACAGCTGAAATAACATTTTCAGCAGAGGTCTGCAGTGCCCCCATACACAAGGGCCTACACGTCACTGTAGATAACCTCGTGTATTTTATGGGCGTCGGATCGACCATAAACGACGGGATAGCCAAGGCTTTTTCACAAGGTTACGAAGCATTAACTCACAAAGGAATTAATGACAACCTAACTAGACTACTACTGGCCCATGGAAGCACATTACAGCTTATAAAAATTGGATATCCAAATATTGTAGCGATAGGTATAGAGTTAAAATACTTTTCATAGGCATTGGGGAGCAATCCATGAACGCCATCACAACTCCAAATATAAATATCGCCAAAGAACTATTTTTAAACATCTCAGAACGTTTGTGGAAAAGCTTTGACTATTTACTAAAGAAAAACAGTCTAAACGATACGCCTTTTGCGGCATTAATAAATCAATTTCGAGACTCAAAAAAAGCACCTCCATTTTTCTTTGCCGCTCACCATATTATTTTAAATCATTGTACAAACAGAAATCCCATCTACAACTCTGCAGCATCTGAATTACTTAAAATTAATGCTCACACCAATTACAAAAAACTGTCCATAAACCCATTCTTGAAATCAACTAGCTCTCAAGAGTCAATCTGCCTTAACGCGATATTTTCCGACATTAGACATACTTATGGAAATGATGACTTCTTGCCTATTGCGTTTGACAGTCCCGAGCAGTCCTATCCTACAAAGCTCATGATTGAGTCAGCCATCGACATCATAAAAACCGCCGCACCCTCACTTTATGATGAAATTGAATTTATCATTGAGGAAATAAGAATATTCAGCTCTGGAAACATTAGAGCCGGGTCAAACTTTAATACACTAGGCCTCATCTACATCAGCCAGCAAGAAGAAACAGATGATGTGTCGAGGTATATTGAACATGTCACTCACGAATCAGCTCATAACTTATTGTACGCACACTGGACAATCGATCCAATTTTCAACAATCATTCAGAACAGCTCTATTACACCCCTTTCAGGAATGACAAACGGCCTTTAAGCGCAATATTTCACGCTATGTTTGTCCTCGCGAGAACGGTATACATCTTTGATCAAATTCATCGTAGCTCACCGCACAGCCTAAACTTCAAAAACATTAAAACAAACTATAATGAACGTGGAAACCCCGCTTCATTCAGAACTAAATTCTTACAGACCGCCAGCATTATTTCGAAAAATGCAAAACTCACGATCTACGGCCAAGAAATTTATAATGGCTGCCTGCAAATGGTTGAAGATTGTGAGTTAGAAATATGAGAAAACCAATCGATACCTAACTGTTGGTAGTTATATTTTAACCCGCGAAACCAGAGTTTTTAGGCTTCCTTTTACTTTTATATAAATAGTTCCTCTCCACCCTTTCCAAGTGAATGACCGTTTTCTTGTATTGGCGATGTGGGAGGCCCCTCCCACATTGGTTCTGCAAAACTCTTCCAACCGTTATTTGGAAACCGGCATCGCAAACTCCGCGCCCTGTTCGATGCTCTCCGACCAGCGCTGCATGATCGACTTCTGCTTGGTGTAAAAGCGCACGCCCTCAGTGCCGTAAGCATGCATGTCGCCGAACAGGCTCTTCTTCCAGCCACCGAAGCCGTGCCAGGCCATCGGCACTGGGATCGGTACGTTGATGCCGACCATGCCCACTTCGATGCGTCGCGCAAATTCGCGGGCGATGTGGCCGTCGCGGGTGAAGCAGCTGACGCCGTTGCCGAACTCGTGGTCGTTGACCAGCTTTACCGCTTCGGCGAAGTCATTCACGCGCACGCAGGCCAGTACCGGGCCGAAGATTTCTTCGCGGTAGATGCTCATCTCTTTGGTCACGTGGTCGAACAGTGTCGCGCCGAGCCAGAAGCCGTTTTCCAGGCCCGGTTCGCTGGGAACGTAGTCACGCCCGTCCAGCAGCAACTGTGCGCCGGCCTGCACGCCTTGTTCGATGTAGCCGCTGATGCGTTCCAGGGCGGCGCGAGAGACGATGGGGCCCATCTCGGCTTTAAGGTCGCGGCCATCAGTGATGCGCAGGTGCTTGGCGCGTTCGGTCAGGGCGGCGATGACTTTGTCACCCACATCGCCCACCAGCACCGCCACGGAAATCGCCATGCAGCGTTCGCCGGCACTGCCATAGGCGGCGCCCATCAAGGCGTCGACGGTTTTTTCGATGTCGGCGTCGGGCATTACCACCATGTGGTTTTTCGCACCGCCCAGGCCCTGCACGCGCTTGCCGTGGCGCGCGCCGGTTTCGTAGATGTACTGCGCAATCGGCGTGGAGCCGACGAAGCTCACGGCCTTGACGTCGGGGTGTTCGATCAGCGCGTCCACCGCTTCCTTGTCGCCCTGCACCACGTTGAACACACCCTTGGGCAGGCCGGCTTCACGCAGCAACTCGGCCATGAACAACGACGCACTCGGGTCGGTCGGGCTGGGTTTGAGGATGAAGGTGTTGCCCGCCGCGATGGCGATGGGGTACATCCACATCGGCACCATCACCGGGAAGTTGAACGGCGTGACGCCGGCCACAACGCCCAGGGGTTGGCGCATGGTCCAGTTGTCCATGCCCCGGGAAACCTGGTCGGAATGCTCGCCCTTGAGCAGGTTGGGAATGCCGCAGGCGAATTCGAGGATATCGATGCCACGGTCGACCTCGCCCTGGGCGTCGGTGAACACCTTGCCGTGTTCGGCGACGATGATGCGCGCCAGGTCGTCTTTGCGTTCACGCAGCAGGTGCAGGTACTGGAACAGCACGCGGGCGCGGCGGATCGGCGGGGTGTCGGCCCAACCGGCGAAAGCGGCCTGGGCGGCGGCGACGGCTTCGGACACAGTCTGCTGGCTGGCCAGCGCAACGCGAGCGGTTTTCTCGCCGGTGGCCGGGTTGTAGACATCCTGGTAGCGATCATCGCGGGAAACGCGCTGGTCGTTAATGTAGTGCTCGATGGTGCTGGTCATGGCAGTCGATCCCGGTGGGTAGCGTTGGGACACACCTTAGGCTTTCGCTTTGTTTCGAACCAGAGCAGAATCCAGAACTTATTGTCCTTATAGGTGAACAATCCAGCCATGGAAAAATCCGAGATCGAAGGCTTGTGGACCCACATACACTGGCTCTCCGTGCTGGAAGAGCACGGCACCTACACCGCCGCCGCCGCGCGTCTGGGGGTGAGTAAGTCCGCCGTCAGCCAGCGGATTTCCGACCTGGAAAAAGCCACCGGCACCCGCCTGGTGACGCGCACCACCCGCAGTGTGCGGCTGACCGAGGCCGGGCGATCATTGACCCGCGACGTGCGCAGTGCCTATGAGCAGATCGCTCGCAGCTTTTCGTCGGTGCGCGACGCCGCCGGGGAAATCCGCGGCCTGGTGCGCCTCACCGCGCCGGTGGCGTTTGCCCGTCAGCAATTGGTGCCGCACCTGTCGGGGTTCCTGCAGCAATACCCGCAGGTGCGAATCCAACTGGACGTGTCCGATGCCCTCAGTTCACTCGCCGCCGAGGGCTATGACCTGGCGGTGCGTCATGGTTTTCAGGTGCCGGAAACCCATGTGGCCTGGAAGCTGTGCGACACCGGATCGGTGCTGGTCGCCACCCAGGATTACCTGCAACGCCACGGCGAACCGCGCGAGCCCGGCGAGCTGTCGGCGCACAACTGCCTGTTCTACCCGCGCGGCAGCGACCAACCGGCCTGGACCTTCGAACGCAACCACAAAAACGTCGAACGCATCACCGTGCCCATCGCCGGCAGCTTCGCCACCAACAATAGCGAAGCCTTGCGCGATGCGGCCCTGCACCACCTGGGCATCGCCCTGCTCCCCGATTTCAGCGCCCACGCCGCGCTGGCCAGCGGCAAACTGATACAGGTGCTTAAAGGCTGGACGCTCAAGGGCGCGTTTGCCGATGAGATCTATTTGATCCGCCCGTACTCACCCCATGTGCCCAAGTCGGTAAGTGCGTTGGTGGGATATCTGAAAGGCAGGCTATCCGGTGGGTTTGCATTCAAAGGGTAATATTTATCCGTTGCCAGAAATAACTAAAAGTCCATAATGGACAAATTAGTTTACGCCGGAGACACCCATGCTCACTCCTCCTTTTGTGATCGACCAGACCCAGGCCCGCCAACACCTGGACCGCCTCGACGTACCGCAGATCCTGCGGGCGCTGTTCCGCGACCTGGCCGCCGGGCACGCGGTGCAGCCGGCGCAACAGCTCGTGGCATTCCCCCACGGCGCCGGTGACTTCATTAACTACCTCGGTGTGCTGGCCAATGAGGGGGTGTATGGGGTCAAGACTTCGCCCTACATCGTGCGCGAACAAGGGCCACTGGTGACGGCGTGGACGCTGCTGATGTCGATGCACACCGGCCAGCCGTTGCTGCTGTGCGACGCCGCCGAACTGACCACCGCACGCACGGCCGCCACCACGGCGCTGGCGGTGGACGCACTGGCCGCTCCGCAGGCCCAACGCTTGGCGATTATCGGCAGCGGCAAAGTAGCCCAGGCCCATGTGCAGTATGTGAAGAACCTGCGGGACTGGCAGAGCATTCGTGTGTTTTCGCCGAGCGCGGTCACGGCCAATCACGACACCCTCCACTGCCTTGACCCGCGCCTGAGCGTCGCCGCCAGCTGCGAGGCGGCGGTGGACGACGCCGACGTGATCCTGCTGTGCACTTCCTCGGCAGGCCCCGTACTCGACCCGGCGCGCCTGAGTAAGCCGGCGCTGATCACCTCCATCAGCACCAACGCACCGCGCGCCCATGAAGTGCCGCCCCACAGCCTCACGAACATGCAGGTGTTCTGCGACTATCGCCAGACCACCCCCGCCGCGGCCGGTGAAATGCTGATCGCCGCCGAACAGCACGGCTGGCACCCCCGCATGGTGCTCGGCGACCTGCCCGAGCTGCTCAGCGACCTGGCGCCACGCCCGACCTATGATCGCCACGTCTTCTTCCGCTCCATCGGCCTGGGCCTGGAAGACATTGCCCTGGCCAACGCCCTCTGGAGACAGCTATGAACCACGCGGACTACATCATCATCGGCGGCGGCATTGCCGGCGCGTCCACGGGGTTCTGGCTGTCGCCGCACGGCAAGGTGATCGTGCTGGAACGTGAAAGCCACCCGGCCTATCACTCCACCGGGCGTTCGGCGGCGCTCTATACCGCCGCCTACGGCACCCCGCAGGTGCGCGCGCTGACCCTGGCCAGCCGCGACTTTTTCGACCACCCGCCCGCCGGTTTCTGTGAACACCCGTTGCTCACGCCACGGGGCGAAATGACCGTGGACTTCACCGGCGACCCAGCCGAATTGAACGCGCAATACCTCAGCGCCAAGGCCACCGTGCCCCAGGTCGTGCAGCTCAGCGTCGATGAAGCCTGTGAGATGTTACCGATCCTGCGGCGGGAAAAAGTCCACGGCGCACTCTACGACCCGACCGCCAGCGACATCGACACCGACGCCCTGCACCAAGGCTATCTGCGCGGTATCCGGCGCAATGGCGGCGAGGTGCGTACCGACAGCGCTGTGCTGGGGTTGAGTCGCGAACGTGCCGGCTTTTGGCAGGTCAGCACCGGGGACGCCACCTTCATCGCGCCGATCATTATCAACGCCGCCGGCGCCTGGGCCGACCTTATCGGCGAGCTGGCCGGCGCGGCGCCCATTGGCCTGCAACCCAAGCGGCGCTCGGCGTTTATCTTCGCCGGCCCCGAAGGCGTGGACAGCCATGGGTGGCCGATGCTGGTGGCGCTGGACGAAGCCTTCTACATGAAGCCCGACGCGGGCATGTTCCTCGGTTCGCCGGCCAATGCCGACCCGGTGCAGGCTCAGGATGTGCAGCCTGAAGAGTTGGATATCGCCATGGGCATCTACCAGATCGAAAAAGCCACCACCTTGAGCATCCGCCGCCCCACCCGCACCTGGGCCGGGCTGCGCAGTTTTGTGCACGATGGCGATCTGCTCAGCGGCTTCGATCCCCAGGTGCCGGGGCTGTTCTGGGTCGCGGCACAAGGCGGTTACGGCATTCAGACCTCACCGGCGATGGGCCAGGCCAGCGCGGCACTGGTGCGCGGAGCACCGCTGCCGCAGGCACTGACCCGCTTCGGGCTGGACGCTGGTATGCTCTCCCCCGCCCGCCTGGAGCCCCATTGATGAATACCGCCGAACACGACAAGGCCCTGCAGAATTTCCGCGCGATTGCCGACGCCATCGCCACGTTGTTTTTCCCACATGCCGAAGTGGTGCTGCATGACTTGCGCACGCAGACCGTCGATTACATCGCCAACAACCTGTCCAAGCGCGCCATCGGCGATGATTCGGCGCTGGAGGACCTGCTCAGCGATGACGTCAGCGAAGTAAATATCGGCCCGTACGAAAAGCTCAACTGGGACGGTCAGAAAATCCGCAGCCTGAGTACCGTGCTGCGTGACACCCAGGATCGTCCGCTGGCGGTGCTGTGCATCAACCTGAACATCTCGCTGTTCGAAAACGCCAAGGCCGCGCTGGACCTGTTCCTGTCGCCGAGCAAACTGATTCCACAGCCGGATGCCCTGTTTCGCGATGACTGGCAGGAGCGTATCAACACCTTCCTCCACGCTTGGATGCGCGAACGCCAACTGAGCCTGAACCTGCTGACCCGTGACCACAAACGCGAACTGGTACTGGCGCTGCATGCCGAAGGCGCGTTCAAGGGCAAGAGTGCCTCGAACTACGTGGCCAATGTGCTGGGCATGGGGCGGGCGACGGTCTACAAGCACTTGAAGGAACTCAAGGGCTGATCGAATGGGGTCACGGGCCTGATTGCAGTAGTGACTGACATTTATCGGGGCAAGCCCCTCCCACACTTGGAGCACCGGGCATCAGCCATACCCTGTGGAAGGTGGCTTGCCTGTGGGAGGGGGCTTGCCCCCGATGGCGCCCTTTCAGTCGCCGTAAATATCCGACTTGAAGTACCGCTGTGAGATTTTCTGATACTCCCCACTGGCGCGAATGCCGTCGATGGCGCTGTTGAGTTCGCTGACCAACGCGCTATTGCCCTTGCGCACCGCGATGCCCGCGCCTTCGCCCACGTATTTCGGGTCTTTGAGTTCCGGACCGACGAAGGCGTAGCCCTTGCCGCGTGGCATCTGCAGGAAATCGTTCAACGGGATGGTGTCGGCAAAGATCGCATCCAGGCGCCCGGCCGCCAGGTCCATGTAGATTTCTTCGTTATTGCCGTAGCGCTTGACGTTGATGCCCTTGGGCTCGAACACCTCGGTGGCGTAACGGTCGGTGGTGGTGGCGCGCTGTACGCCGACGGTCTTGCCCTTGAGGCTGGCGTACTGGTCATCCACCACCGCGCCTTCCTTCATCACCAGGCGCGAGGAGGTGAAATAGTATTTGTGGGTGAAGTCCACCGACCTCTTGCGGTCTTCATTGATGGTCATGGACGACAGGGCCATGTCGATTTTCTTCACTTTGAGGGAAGGAATCAGGCCATCGAACTCACCTTCGACCCACACACACTTGACCTTCATCTGCGCGCACAACGCATTGCCGATGTCGTAGTCGAAGCCGACGATCTTGCCCTCTTCGGTCTTGGAGGCGAACGGCGGATAAGCCGCCTCGATGCCGATGCGCAGGGTTTTCTCAGCGGCCAGCAAATGGTTGGCGGCAAGCAGGCTCAAGGCCAGGGCGGGGATCAGCAAGCGTTTCTTCATGGGGGTGTCTCGCAGGTTGTTGTTGGTTTGGCAAGAGTGAAGAAAAATGCAACGCAGTTTTTTGTACTTATAAATCCATACTGGACTTTTATGTACATCACGTCAATTACACACCGCTGCGACGTTTCCCCATGCACTATTTTGAACGTTCGCATGCCCCGCTCCCTCAATACTGAAGGACGACCTGGAGGCAAGCGCCATGGCAGCAAACAAGCGTGAAGCGTCGCAACCATCCGATTGGGATGCGCAATTGGCTAGAAACACCGAATTGTTCTTCGAAGCCGACCGCCTGGAACAGGCGGCCTACGACATCATCGGCACCAGCCTGGCGGATGCCGCCGCGTGGCTGCGCTTTACCGAAGCCAAGCAGGTCGCCGACGCCAAGCGCACCGAGGCGTATCAGGACCTGATGCGCATCCGGCGCGCCATGGAGCAGGAGCGTTCGCCGGCGCCAAAATCCGCAGAGCAAAAAAAACCCGGCGGCGCATGACTGCGTCGTCGGGCAAACGAAGCGACCAGCTTCAGTAACGCGGTTTGACGGCCTTCCAATCCGGTTGATAACGCTGCATCTGTTTCACATCGTCGCGCTGACGAATACCGCAGCTCAGATACTGATCATGCAGCTTGCCCAATTGGCCATGGTCCAGTTCCAGGCCCAGCCCCGGAGCGCGGGTGATCTGCACACAACCATCGACAATCGGCACTTTGCCGCCCTTGATCACCTCTTCGTCCGGCGCCTGCCAGGGGTAATGGGTGTCGCACGCGTAGTCCAGATTGGGCACCGCGGCCGCCACATGGGCCATGGCCATCAGGCTGATGCCCAGGTGCGAGTTGGAATGCATCGACACGCCCAGGCCGAAGGTCTGGCACATCTTCGAAAGCACCTGAGTGTCACGCAGGCCGCCCCAATAGTGGTGGTCGGCGAGCACAATCTGCACGCTGTTCAGCGCCACGCTGCGGCGGAACTCATCGAAATCGGTGACCACCATGTTGGTCGCCAGCGCTAACCCGGTGCGTTTGTGCAGGTCGGCCATACCGTCGAGGCCGGGGGTCGGATCTTCGTAATACTGCAGGTCGTCGCCCAGTAACTCGGCCATGCGTATTGCCGTGTCGAGGGACCAGTTGCCGTTCGGATCGATGCGCAGCGGCACGCCCGGGAAGGCTTTTTTCAGCGCCTTAATACACGCCACTTCATGCTCGGGGTCCAGCGCCCCGGCCTTGAGTTTGATGCTCTTGAAACCATAGGTGTCGATCATGCGCCGCGCCTGCGCGACGATCTGCTGCTCATTGAGCGCCTCGCCCCAGGGGTCGGGTGCGTAGGGTGAACCAACGTGCTCGGCATATTTGAAAAACAGATAGGCACTGAACGGGATGCGCTCGCGGATCGCCCCGCCCAGCAGGTCCACCAACGGCACGTTCAAGGCGTGGGCCTGGAGGTCGAGCAAGGCCACCTCGAACGCCGAATACGCATTGCTGACTGCTTTGCTGGCATGGGAGCCCGGCGCCAATTCCGCTCCGGGCAGACTCGCCGGCGTATGGGCCGCGACGGTAGCCTGGACGATAGCGCGCAAGCCGTTGAGATTGAACGGGTCGAGGCCGATCAGCTGCGGCTGCACCCGTTGCTGGATCGCCAGTGCCGGCGCATCGCCGTAACTTTCGCCAAGGCCGATGTAGCCGGTGTCACTCTCCACCTCGATGATCGAGCGCAGTGCGAACGGTTCATGGATACCGCTGGCGTTGAGCAACGGCGGGTCGCGAAAAGCAATCGGGGTGACGGTAACGCGGACAATTTTCAAGAGACGGCTCCCTGCAGGCCTGAGCGCATGGCGTGATGATCGGTGGAAGGTTCGGCAACGGCGGGCTTGACGCTCACCGCGTTAACAGGCGCACCGGCACGCGGCGCGGTGCGTGCAAAAAACACCAGCACCGCCGCCACCAGCGAAGTCGCGGCCAGGCCATACAAGCCGCCCTCGATGGAGCCGGTGGTCTGCTCGAGCAATCCGAACGTGGTGGGCGCGACGAAGCCACCGAGGTTGCCCACCGAATTGATCAAGGCAATCACCGCCGCCGCGATCCGCGCGTCCAGGTAACCCTGGGGGATCGGCCAGAACAGCGCCGAGGCGGCTTTAAAACCAATCGCGGCAAAACAGATGGCGACAAAGGCAAACACCGGCCCGCCGATGGTGGACATGAACATGCCGACCGCCGCGATCACCAGCATCAGCGCAACCCAGGCCTGCTGGTGCTTCCACTTGCTGGCCACGGAGGCGAAACCGTACATGGCGACGATGGAAATCAACCACGGAATCGAATTGAACAAGCCCACCTGGAAGTCCCCCAGGTCGCCCATTTTTTTGATCATGCTCGGCAGCCAGAACGTGGCGCCGTAGATGGTCAGGGCGATCGAGAAGTAGATGAAACAAAACAGCGCGATCTGTTTGTCGGCCAGCAGCTTGAACAGGGATGGACGACTGATCTGGGCGGCTTCACGGGCCTGCTGCTCATGGTCGATGGCGCTGACCAATGCATGCTTTTCCTGCGCGCTGAGCCAGCTCGCCTCGCGGGGATGGGACTGCAGCCAACACCACACGAACCCGCAGAGCACGATGGAGGCAAACCCTTCGATCAGGAACATCCATTGCCAGCCGTGCAGGCTCAGGCCGCTCACGCCCAGCAGCGCGCCCGACACCGGCCCCGAAATCACCGAGGCGATGGCCGAGCCGCTCAAAAAAATCGCCATGGCCTTGCCACGCTCGGCGGCCGGCAGCCACTGGGTAAAGTAATAAATGATGCCGGGAAAAAACCCCGCTTCGGCGGCGCCGAGAACAAAGCGCAGCACGTAGAAGCTGGTTTCGCCTTGTACAAAGGCCATGGCCATCGCGGCCGCGCCCCAGGTGAACATGATGCGCGTCAGCCAGGCCCGTGCGCCGTAGCGTTGCAGTAACAGGTTGGAGGGCACTTCGAAAATCGCGTATCCGATAAAAAACAGCCCGGCGCCCAGGCCGTAGGCCGCCGCGCCAATGCCCAGGTCGGTTTCCATGTGGCTGCGCACAAAACCGATATTGACCCGGTCGATATAGTTAACGATGAACATCACCACGAACAGCGGCAGCACGTGACGTTTGACCTTGGCGGCCGCACGCGCGAGCACGGTGGGGTCCGGCGGGTTGTGGAAGGTATCCAAGGGCGACTCCCGATCATTATTTTTGTAGGGACGCATCGATCATGGACGCCTGGCATTGATCCCGTCTAATCTAACTTGGCATTCGATTGATACCAGGATTAGATCAATGTTTGAGCTGACCCAGCTGCGCTGCTTTACCACCGTGGCCACCGAGCTGAATTTTCGCCGTGCCGCCGAGCGGCTGAACATGACCCAGCCGCCCCTCAGCCGACAGATCCAGTTGCTCGAACATCACCTGGGCGTGGAACTGTTTGCGCGCACTACCCGCAGCGTCGCGCTCACCGCCGCCGGCCGGGCGTTTTTTATCGAAGCGCAGAACCTGCTCGAACGCGCCCAGCAGGCGGCCATCACCGCGCGCCGCTTCGCCGAGGGCGATATCGGCACGGTCAATATCAGCTTCGTCGGCAGCGCGGTGTATGAGTTTCTGCCCAAGGTCATTGCCGAAGCGCGGCTCAAGCAGCCTCAGGTCAAGATCGACCTGTCGGAGATGAACACCTACCAGCAATACGAAGCCCTGCGCGCGCGGCGCATCGACCTGGGCATCGTGCGCGCGCCGTTGCTGGAACCGGGCTATGCCACCGAATGCCTGGTGCGCGAGCCCTTTGTGCTGGCGGTGCCGAGTGCGCACCGCCTGGCCGATGCCGAGGCGGTCAGCGTGCAGGACCTGGACGCGCAACCCTTCCTGATGTACGCCCATGCCGCGTACCCGCCGTTTAACGAGCTGCTTACCGGCCTGCTGCGCTCGGCGCGCGTGGCGCCGGACTACGTGCAGTGGCTGGGCTCGTCCCTGACCATTCTGGCGCTGGTCAACGCCGGCATGGGCCTGGCCCTGGTGCCGCGCTGCGCCAGCAGCGTGGTGTTCAAAAACGTGGTGTTCCGCGACATTGACCTGGGCGAAGGGGCGCAGAGCGAACTGCACCTGATCTGGCGTGAAGGCAACGACAACCCAGCCTTCACCATGCTGCTGGAGGGTATTCGCAACGCCGTGCGGGACGGCTGGGCCTGAGCGCGGCCCGCCTGAACGATCAGGGTGACCGCCGTGCAGTCATCCGATTCTCTCGAATACTTGCCTGATCCTCCGAACTTGCAGGTAATCGCATAGATAGCCCTTGCGCAGTCGACTAGAGTTCGACGATGGGCGACCTATCGCCCTCCCTATAAGAAAACAGTATCCCTAACCGAAGATCAGCAGGTGAGCCAGTCATGGAGCTACGAATCAACCAGAAGACCTATCAGGTCGATGCCGACGCCGACACGCCGTTGCTGTGGGTGATCCGCGATGACTTGGGGCTGACCGGCACCAAGTACGGCTGCGGACTGGCTCAATGCGGCGCCTGCTCGGTGCTGGTTGACGGCAACGTGGTGCGTTCGTGCGTGACGCCGGTGGCCGGTGTGGTGGGCCGTGAGGTCACCACGATCGAAGCGATCGAAGTCGATGAGATCGGCAAACGCGTGGTCAGCGCCTGGGTCGAGCATCAGGTGGCGCAGTGCGGTTACTGCCAGTCCGGGCAGGTGATGGCGGCCACTGCGCTGCTCAAGCACACCCCGGCGCCGACGGTGGAGCAGATCGACGCGGCGATGGTCAACCTGTGCCGTTGCGGCACCTACAACGCCATTCATGCCGCCGTGCAGGACCTGGCGACCGGGAAGGAGCACGCTTGATGAACACGCCTGAACTGATTCCCGGCCTGCCCCTGGGCGAACCGATCAACCTGTCCCGCCGGCGTTTTCTGGCCAGCACCGCCGTGGGCGCGCTGGTCATCGGCTTCGGCCTGCCGCTGGGCGCGTCCAGGGTCCAGGCCGCTACCGGTGCGGCCGCCGAACGCGGCACTCAGGTGCCGGCATTCCTGGAAATTCGTCCCGACGGCAGCGTGCGCCTGCTCAGCCCCTTCATGGAAGGCGGCCAAGGCACGCACACCGCCATGGCGCAGATCGTCGGCGAGGAGCTGGACGCCGACCCCGCCACTTTCATCGTTGAAGCGGCACCACCCGGCGACGCCTATGTGGTGATGGAAAACGGCATGCGCATCACCGGCGGCAGTATGTCGGTGCGCATGAGCTACCCGACCATGCGCCGCCTCGGCGCCCTTGCCCGCGCCATGCTGCTGCAGGCCGGCGCGCAACAGCTCGGCGTGCCGGTGGCGCAGTTGACCACCCAACCGGGCCGTGTGGTGCACGCCGCGTCCGGCCGCTCGCTGGGTTACGGCGAGCTGGCCAGCCGCGCTCTGGACATGCCGGTGCCCGATCCGGCCAGCGTCACCCTGCGCGACCCGAGCCAGTTCCGCTGGATCGGCAAACCGGTCAAGCGCGTCGACGCCTACGACAAGTCCACCGGCAAGGCCCTGTACAGCATCGACCTGAAAGTCGACGGCATGCTCCATGCCGCCGTGCAGCATGCGCCGCGCCTGGGTATGACCGTCGGCAGCCTGCGCAACCAGGCTCAGGTCGAGACCATGAAGGGCGTGCATTCCGTGCATCAATTGCCCGGCGCGGTGGCGGTGGTGGCCGAGCGCTGGTGGCATGCCAAACGCGCGGTGGAAGCGATCCAGGTGGACTGGCAGGAACCGACCGCCGATTCCACCGTGCGGGCGATGCCGGCGGATTTTTCCAGCGACGCTTACCGTGATTTCCTCGCGGCCCAGCAAGGCCCGGCCCGGGACGATGAAAACGAAGGCGATGTGGCCGGTGCGCTGTCGAGCGCCAAAACCGAGGTCGAAGCGACGTACCACAACCAATACGTCAACCACGCGCAACTGGAGCCGCCATCGGCACTGGCGCGCTTCAACCCGGACGGTTCGCTGGACATCTGGCTGCCCAACCAGGCGCCGGACATGTTCCGCGCCGACATCGCCAAACGCACCGGCCTGGCGCCCGAGCGCATCAACCTGCATTCACCGCTGTTGGGCGGTTTTTTCGGTCGGCACTTCCTGTACGACTCAGCCAGCCCTTACCCGCAGGCCATTGCCCTGGCCAAGGCGGTGGGTCGCCCGATCAAGCTGATCTGGAGTCGTGAAGAAGAATTCCTGCGCGATGTCTTGCGCCCGGTGGCGGTGGTCAAGTTCCGCGCCGCGCTGGACGCTGACGGCCTGCCCGTGGCCATCGAAGCGGTGAGCGCCACCGAAGGCCCCACCGAAGCCATTGCCGGCAAACAGGGCGACAAACTCGACCCCACCGCCCTTGAAGGGCTGTCGGGCAAGAGTTATGCGATCCCCAACAAGCGCATCGCACAGATCTACGTCAAAGGCCCGGCCATGCTTGGCTACTGGCGGTCGGTGGGCAATTCGCTCAACGACTTTTTCTATGAAGCGTTCCTTGATGAGCTGGCCGACAAAGGCGGTCGCGACCCGTACGAGCTGCGCCTGCACCTGCTGCGCGACAACCCGCGGCTGACCACGCTGCTCAAGGCGGCGGCTGAGTTGTCCGGCGGCTGGAAGCGCGGCCCTTATACCGCCGAAGACGGCACCCGCCGCGCGCGGGGCGTGGCCATGGCCTCGCCGTTTGGCTCGCATGCGGCAGTGATCGCCGAGGTGTCGATCGATAAAGGCCAGGTCAAGGTGCATCACATCTGGGAAGCCATTGACCCCGGCAGCATCGTCAATCCGGCCATCGTAGAGGCGCAGGTCAACGGCGCCGTGGCCCTGGGCCTGTCGCAAACCTTGCTGGAAGAAGCGGTGTACGTGGACGGCAAGCCACGGGCGCGCAACTACGACCTTTACCCGATCCTGCCACCTTCGCGGATGGCCCAGGTGCATGTGAAGATCGTCGAGAGCGGCGAAAAAATGGGCGGCATCGGCGAACCACCCCTGCCGGCCGTGGCGCCGGCGGTAGTCAACGCCGTGGCGCAACTGACCGGCCAGCGCGTGCGCAGCCTGCCATTGAGCCGACACACTTTCAGCTGACCGACCGAGACCGCCCATGAACAACCGATTCGCAAGAACCCTCGGCTGGTTGGCCGTGCCCTGCCTGGTCGCCGCCGGCGCGCTGGCGTGGTACGTCACCCGTCAGCCTGTTACCGCGTTCGAACAGCCGCAAGCTGCCGAGTTCGACCCTGCGCTGGTCAGTCGTGGCGAGTACGTCGCGCGCCTGAGCGACTGCGTGGCCTGTCACAGCCTGCCCGGCAAGGCGCCGTTCGCCGGCGGCCTGGAAATGGCCACGCCACTGGGCAATATCCACGCCACCAATGTGACGCCGGACCCCACCCACGGCATCGGCCGCTACAGCCTCGCCGACTTCGACCGCGCGGTACGCCACGGCGTAGCGCCCGGCGGGCGGCGTCTGTACCCGGCCATGCCCTACCCCTCCTATGCCAAGCTCAGTGACGATGATGTGCGGGCGCTCTACGCATTCTTTATGAAGGGCATACAACCGGCGAACCAGGCCAACATCCCCAGCGACATCCCCTGGCCACTGAACATGCGCTGGCCGATTGCGCTGTGGAACGGGCTGTTCGCGCCGAACGCCACGTATGCGACTAAGCCCGCGCAGGACGCGCTGTGGAACCGGGGTGCCTACATCGTCCAGGGTCCCGGCCATTGCGGCAGCTGCCACACGCCGCGCGGCCTGGCCTTCAACGAAAAGGCCCTGGACGAAGCCGGTACGCCGTTCCTCGCCGGCGCGCTGCTCGACGGCTGGTACGCTCCCAGCCTGCGCCAGGACCCCAATACCGGCCTGGGCCGCTGGAGCGAGGCGCAGATCGTGCAGTTCCTCAAGACCGGTCGCAACCAGCACGCGGTGGTGTACGGTTCGATGACGGAAGCGTTCAACAACTCGACTCAGTTCATGAACGACGACGACCTGGCCGCCATCGCCCGCTACCTCAAGTCCTTGCCTGGCGACCCACAGCGCGACGGTGCACCCTGGGCTTACCAGGCCGTTGCCGCCAACGCCCGCACGGACGCTCCCGGCGCCCACACCTATGCCACCCGCTGCGCGTCCTGCCATGGCGCAGACGGCAAAGGCCAGCCCGACTGGATGCCGCCGCTGGCGGGGGCCACCTCAGCCTTGGCCACAGAAACCGCCTCGGCCATTAACATCACCCTCAACGGCGCCCAGCGCGTAGTAGCCGCCGGCGTTCCGGACGCCTATCGCATGCCGGCCTTGCGCGAGCAACTGTCCGACCAGGACATCGCCGAAGTGCTGACCTACGTGCGCAGCACCTGGGGCAACCACGGCAGCGCGGTCGAGGCCAAGGACGTGGGCAAACTGCGCGAGCACACCGATCCGGCGAGCAGCACGCCGATCATCCTGCAGATGCGCTGACCTGCGGCGTCAATGAAACGAGCGGGCAGCTCTGCAGGCGCAGAGCTTGCCCGCCAGGGAAGCAGCACGGCCGCGCCTAACGGCCTGCCGCCTCATCCAGAAAACGCATCACGCCTTTCAACGCATATTCAGCGGCGAGTACCTGCACCTGTTCGCGCGAACCGATGAAGCGTTCCTTGCGGCTGAATACCTTGACTGCGCCATTGAGGTGATACGCCCAGGCAAAACACACGGTGCCCGGCGGGATGCCATCGATGCTGTCAGGTCCCAGCAGCCCAGTGGTGGCGACGGCCACCTGCGCAGGGCTATCGCGCAAGGCGCCCTGGGCCATTTCGCGGGCCACTTCGCAGCTGGTGAGGTTGAACGTCGCGATGGTGTAGGCACTGACACCCAACAAGCGTTGCTTGGCTTCTTCGGAATACACCACGTACCCGCACTCGATACACGCACCACTGCCCTCTACTTGCGACAGCAGCGAAATGATCTTGCCGGCCGTGCACGACTCGGCGGTGGTGAGCAGCAGGCGATGTTGTTTCAGGCAATCAACAGTGGCTGCGGCGATTGACATGCACTTCCCTCCTCTGGATAGACAGCGTGCGCTACTCCTTGGAAAGCGAGCGCCGGGTAAAAATTCGGTACCGGACCGCTCCCTATCGGACTCAGCCCTTGCTGTGTTCCGGTGATGATGGCCCTTTGGTTATGCCACGCGGCCCGGCGACGCTCCAGATCACCGCGCCGACAAACGGCAGCAGGATCACCAATGCGGTCCATCCCAGCTTGGTGCGCGAGGTTTTGCTGCTGCGCCAGACACTGTTGATGATCCACAGGTCGAGCAACACCAGGATCACGGCCAGCCCTGCCCAGAAGTAAGTAGTTTGCATACGACACCTCCTAGAGTGAGTGATGCACTGTTAGGCTGCACGCCAAGTCCAGAGGTTCACTTTGCTGATAAGCGAAGCGGCAACTAAGCGAAGCGGCAAACAGCTAGCAAGTTAATATCAAGCACTGCACTTCAGCGCGCCAAAACTTATACGAAGCGGTGTTAACAACCGGCATTTTGTATAAGTTTTTCCCACTCATTACCGTTCATCGCCATTTTAAAAATTTCTTCAAGCATTTCCGCCACTGGCGTTATCGGAATAAGTGTCCGTTGTTGCAATGGGCATTCACATACCTAACTTGATTAATGTGGAGATGCATCATGCCTACCAGTAATAAAAACCCCGGCAACTTCGCCAACGACCACGAACGCGCATCCGAAGCAGGCCGCAAAGGCGGCCAGGCGTCTGGCGGCAATTTTGCCAACGACCGCGAGAAAGCCTCGGAGGCTGGGCGTAAAGGCGGCCAGCACAGCCACGGCGGCGGCCGCAAGTCGTAAATGCGCCAGGATCAAAGCGCTATGTAATCGCAACTTTCGTGACACTTTTAAGCAATGTTCGCGCATCTCAGCTCGACGCAGGTTGTGCGTGAGGCCGTGCAGCGCAGATAACTTAAGCGCTTCAGTGAAAGTTGCGTCACCCTTATAAACATGAGGTAAGCGACAATGAGCACTCAAGATAAACAAGGCCAAATGAGCGTCAGCGAAGCGGGCAAAAAAGGTGGCGAGGCAACTTCCGCCAGCCACGATAAGGAGTTTTATCAAGAGATTGGCAGTAAAGGCGGCCAGAACAGTGGCGGCAACTTCAAGAATGATCCTGAGCGCGCCGCCGAAGCCGGCAGCAAAGGGGGTCAGAACAGTGGTGGAAACTTCAAGAACGATCCCGGACGCGCCGCCGAGGCGGGCAGCAAAGGTGGGCAAAGCAGTGGAGGAAACTTTGCCAACGACCGCGAAAAAGCCTCGGAAGCCGGGCGCAAAGGCGGCGAGCACAGCCATGGTGGCGGGCGCAACAGTTGAGGCGCCGATGCAGGGGAGCGGCACCGCTCCCCTGTTTTTTAACGCTGCTGATGGCTCACGCCCACAGCGCCAGACCTTCCCATACGGGGCCTGGATGTACGCGTTGCCGTTCATTGCCTGAGGAGATGTGTGATGTTTTTACATAACAAGCGACTTCAATACACCGTCCGTGTCGCCGAACCCAACCCGGGCCTGGCGAACCTGCTGCTGGAACAATTCGGCGGTGCCCAGGGAGAGTTGGCAGCGGCTTCGCGCTACTTCACCCAGGCGCTGGCCGAGGACGATCCAGGTCGCAAAGACCTGCTGATGGACATTGCCACCGAGGAGCTCAGCCATCTGGAGGTCATCGGTTCGATCATCGTCATGCTCAACAAAGGCGCCAAGGGCCGCATCGCCGAAGGCGTCGAAGAAGAAGGTGAGCTGTACCGCTCACTCAATGGCGCGGGCAATGACTCTCATATCACCAGCCTGTTGTACGGCGCCGGTTCACCCTTGACCAACTCGGCGGGCGTACCGTGGACGGCGGCTTATATCGACACCATCGGCGAACCCACGGCCGACATGCGTTCCAATATTGCCGCCGAAGCGCGGGCCAAGATTGTGTATGAGCGGTTGATGAACGTCACGGACGACCCTGGCGTGAAAGAAGCACTGGGTTTTCTGATGACGCGGGAAATCGCCCATCAACTGTCCTTCGAAAAAGCCTTGCATGCGATTCAACCCAACTTTCCCCAGGGCAAGCTGCCGGGCATGCCTGAGTTCAGTCACGTCTACTTCAATATGTCGCAAGGCACGGAGGATAAACGCGGCCCATGGAACGAAGGGGACGCGTGGGAGTTTGTGGAAAACCCGCTCCCGGCCGTGGACGGCGGCGACGGCCTTGCCAGCGTGCAACTGAGCGCCGAAGACGTAGCCCGGCTGGATCAAATGAAAGCCCGCACCCTGTCCGACCCGCTCAGCGACCCGGTGACGGGCGCAGATTTGGGTGCCTCGAAGCAGCCGTAACAACAGCTACGAGGGCAGGCCTCACTGCGGCCTGTCCTCGCCTCCCAGGATCGCGGCGCGACACGCGGCCAGGATTTCATCGGCCAACGCCGAGTCGTCCGGGCATGCACGGGACATGATCAACCCACCCAGCACCTGTGCCATCAATGCAAGCGTGCCGGCACGCGAAGCGGTCGGGTCCTGCGCTTCTGCCTCTGCTTTGGCCGCATGCAACACACCCAGTTGGGCTTCGATGCCGGCGGCAAATGCAACGCGAACCTCGTCTTCCTTACGTGCGGCATCACCGCACAGCGCCGCCAGCGTGCAACCTGTGGCGCGCTGATCGCGGTGCTCGCGCGACAGGTACACGTTTACGAACGCCTCGGTCGAAGCCCCCGCCGTGCGCGCAGCCGACTGCGCCAGGCCACAGGCTGATGCTTGTGCCATGAGGTCGGCCTTGGACTCGAAGTGTTTGTAGAACCCGCCCTGGGTAAAACCTGCCGCCGCCATCAGGTCAGCGATGCCCACACCGTCATACCCACGCTCGCGAAACAGCGCCGAGGCCGTTTCCACGATGTGCGCGCGATTGGCCTGAGCCTGTTGTTTAGAGACTTTCATGGTCCACCTGAATCTTTTACGTACGTGCCGCAAGCATACATTGATGTCGACCAACATCAAAACATTGACATTTTAGATTTCGATCGTAATCATTAAGCCCTCTCCATCACCCGCGACACTCTTCAGGAAACTCACCATGACCACGCTCCCCACTGTTCTGATCACTGGCGCCTCCTCCGGCATCGGCGCCACCTATGCCAGGCGCTTCGCCCGTCGTGGCCATGACTTGGTGCTGGTCGCTCGCGACAACGCGCGCCTGGAGGCATTGGCCGTACAGTTACGCGAGGAAAACGACGTGGCCGTGGAGGTGTTCCAGGCCGACCTGACCCTGGCCGCCGACCTCGCGTCGGTGGAAACCCGCCTGCGCGACGATGCACGCATCGGCATCCTGATCAATAACGCGGGCATGGCGCAGTCCGGTGGCTTTGTTCAACAGAGCGCCGAAGCCGTCGATCAACTGATCGCCCTCAACGTCGTGGCGCTGACACGCCTGGCTGCCGCCGTGGCGCCGCGCTTTGCGCAGGCCGGCAGCGGTTCGATCATCAACCTGGGCTCGGTGGTGGGTTTTGCGCCCGAGTTCGGCATGTCGGTGTACGGCGCGACAAAGGCATTCGTGCTGTTCCTGTCCCAGGGACTGAGCGTGGAATTGGCGGCCAAGGGCGTGTACATCCAGGCCGTCCTGCCCGCCGCCACTCGCACCGAAATCTGGGAACGCGCCGGCATCGATATTAATGCGCTGCCGGAAGTGATGGACGTGGATGAGCTGGTGGACGCGGCCCTGCTGGGTTTCGACCGTCGCGAGCCGGTGACCATTCCGCCATTGCACGTCGAAGGCCGATGGGACCAACTGGACCAGGCGCGCCAGGGGCTGCTCGCGGATATCCGCCAGGCGCACGCCGCCGAGCGTTATCAGGCGCAGGCCTGAGTCGTATAGCCTGACCGGGGCTTATGCTTGAGCCTCGGCGTCGATGCGCAGATCAATCGCCACGGTATCGAGACGGTCACGTTGCAGGGTCGCCAGACTCTGCAACGTTTTTGCGTGGACGGCGTCCGCGGCGTCCTTGAGTCGTTGCCACTCTTCAAGGCTGATGACGTCGCGCAGCACTAGCTCATCGGCTCGGCTGATCAAGGTCTGGTGGAAGTCATCGGGATGATCCAGGCGATAGCTGTCGTCCTCGAGCAGCAAGTGCCAGCCTCGAATTGCCATTGCCTTGTCGGTTTTCTCCATCGTTACAGGCCCCCTTCATGCCAGCCAGCACCGTGCCTCGCACATCACTTATGCTCATCCGCCTTGCCTTCCTGCATCTGCACGGAGGACTTGGTGGAGCTGCTATTGCCTTTTGTGGCGTTGTCCGAATTGTCGAAGCAGCCGTGCAGCAGGAACAGGCTGCACAAGCCCAGGCACATCGATAACTTTTTCATGATCGTTCACCAGGTAATGAAACAAATGGCCCCGACGCCAGCGCGTTGCCTGCGCCAGCCCTTGTTTAGTCTGGCCGGGAGCACCGGCTATACGTTCAACAAATTCGGCACAGGCCTGACGAGCGGTGACGGCAACACGGCGTTGAAAATCTGAATTATTTGCCCGATGCGCCCTCTGTTTTTCAAACCGCAGGTAGTTGAAGGAGGGGTCTTGAGTGAGCTGAATTGGGTCCAATGGCCTGCCATGGTGGTGACGGTAATCGCGGCCTGGCTGATTGGATCGCAACGACCGGCGCGACGAATGACGGGTTTCTGCTGCTTTATCGCGAGTAACGTGCTGTGGGTAATCTGGGGCGCGTACGCGCAGGCCTACGCGCTGATCGTGCTGCAAATCTGCCTGTGCCTGATGAACCTGCGCGGATTCAGGAAGAACTTTCTGAATCGCTAGCAAGCACGCTTCACCCCGCGTTCCGGCTGCGCTGGTTTTTTCGAAATCCTCGCGCGTTCATGCCCAAAAGAATGCCCTCCAGCAGGATCAGCGCGAACGCCTGGGTGTGCCAGCCCCACACGATCCACAAGGCATTACTGAGGATGAACCCCCAGAAGGCAAGCATGCGGCGACGCGGTCGTTGCGAGCCGATAAACCAGGCCGAAATCACCGTCACCACCATGGCAGGCCACTGCACCCAATCCATCAAATCCAAACAAACCTCCTTTGGTAAACCTGCTCGTCGGTGAATAAAACGGGGCTCAGCCCAAGGCTGTATCGAGAAACATCATGACCGCGAAACCCAGCATCAACCCGAGGGTGGCCGGAGTTTCGTGGCCGTTGCGGTGGGTTTCCGGAATCACTTCGTGGGAGACGACGAAGATCATCGCGCCTGCCGCCAGCCCCAATGCAATCGGATAACCCAGGGCAAACCCGCTGGAAATCCCCAGCCCCACCACGGCGCCCAGCGGTTCCATCAGCCCCGAACCCACCGCGATCAGCATCGCACGCAGCGCCGAGACGCCGGTGACCCGTAGCGCCAGAGCGACCGCCAGGCCCTCGGGAATGTCCTGGATGGCGATGGCGGTGGTCAGTGGCATGCCGACGTGCAAGTCGCCATCGGCAAAGCTGACACCGATGGCCATGCCTTCCGGCAGGTTGTGCAGGGTGATGGCGAGCACGAACAGCCAGACACGATTGAAACGTTCAGTCTGCGGGCCTTTACGCCCACTTTTCGAATGCTCGTGGGGCACGAAACGATCCAGGCCGACCATCAGCGCCACGCCCAACGCCAGCCCCAACACCACGGTGCAAGCAGCCGACAACTGATGGCCGGTAATCGATTGTGCGGCCTCTATACCGGGCAGAATCAGTGAAAACGAGCTGGCCGCGAGCATCATGCCGGCCGCGAAACCCAGCATGACATCCTGGGTCCGCGCGCTGATCTGACGCAGCACGATGGCCGCAATGGCGCCCAGGGCCGTGGCAGCGAAACCGCTGAACCCGCCCAGCAGGGCGTAGTGCAAATGGGTCGTGTCGCCCTCGACGACGGCGTTGTAGCCGCTGGCCAGCAACCACAGCGTCACCGCGACTGTGCAGGACCAGAACAATGCGCCGGTCCATCCCAGGCTTGAGGCCCGGTGCAGCCAGCGACGCGACGGTGCTGGAGCGGATGACGTAGAGGGGTCGGGCATCAGTGACTCCATGGGGGTGCTCTTGCAGACCGGGCGATTGAATCAACTGTCTTAGGATTTGAGTGTTTGCGTTGAAGTTCCAACGTTTTGACCTACGTGCTCGGCAAGCACGGGTATGGCACCTGTCGTCGGCCCATCGAGCGATAAAAACAAACTTTCCCGGCACGCAAGCTATCCATAGGAGGCATTCGATCACCAACAGAAGGGACTCCAGCATGGGTGCAATTCATACAATCCCTGGCGTCAGAGCGGCCTGCGCTACGGCAGTGGCGTTGCTGCTCGGCGCCTGCGCCGCCGACAATTCAGCCTCCAACGTGGTTGCACCGGGCGATGCGCCCTCGCCCACCACGCGCTCTTTAGAGGCCGGTGCGGCGCTGTTGCAATCACGCCCGCCGGTTGAAGCGTTGAACGCGTACCTCGACGGTTTCCATTTCTACAACGGCCACATGGACGCCCAAATGGAGGCGCACCACTACTGCGCGATTCTTAATGAAGAAGTGATTCAGTGCGTGATTTACGACGGCAATCGCAAGGATGCCAAGTTGATGGGGGTGGAATACATCATCAGCGAGCGCCTGTTCAGCGGCCTGCCCAAGGCCGAACAGGCGCTGTGGCACAGCCATGTGCACGAGGTGAAATCCGGCCAGTTGATCGCGCCTGGAATTCCCGAGGTGGCCGAGCATGCCTTGATGGAAAAGCTCGTGCACACCTACGGCAAGACTTGGCACACCTGGCACACCGACCTCAATAAAGACCTGCCTCTGGGCGTGCCCCAATTGATGATGGGCTTCACGGCCGATGGCCAGGCCAACCCGCAACAGGTGGCCGAGCGCGATCGTCGGTTCGGCATCGACAGCGCGCAGAAGCGCAAGGCCCGTGCCGACATACCGACCCCCACTGTGGCGCCGGGCGCGGATGCGTGGCGCCATGGCAACGTGTTCCAGATTGCGGACCCGACCAACACGCCCCATCAGCACTGAATTTACCGATTGAGGAACCGCCCCATGCCCTCGCTCAAGATCGCCACATTCAATGTCAACGGCATCGGCGCGCGCCTGCCGAACCTGTTGCGCTGGCTGGAGAAAGAACGCCCGGACATTGTCTGCCTGCAGGAACTGAAAGCGGCGGACAAAGCGTTCCCCGCCAAGGCTCTGGAAACGGCGGGCTATGGGTCTGTGCACCACGGTCAGGCCTCCTGGAACGGTGTCGCCATTCTGGCCCGCGACGCCGAACCGCTGCTGATTCATCGAGGCCTGCCGGGCGCCGAGGACGACACCCAGTCGCGCTATCTGGAAGCGGCGGTATTGGGGGTGGTGGTCGGCTGCCTGTACCTGCCTAACGGCAATCCGCAGCCCGGGCCGAAATTCGACTACAAACTGCAATGGTTCGAACGGCTGATCCAGCACGCGCAGCGCCTGCAGGCCAGCGAACACCCGGTGGTGCTGGCGGGTGACTACAACGTGGTGCCCACCGACCTGGACATTTACAGTACACGCTCCTGGCTCAAGGACGCCCTCCTGCAGCCGGAAAGCCGTGCGTGTTACCAAAAGCTGCTGGAGCAAGGCTGGATCGACTCGATACGGCATCTGTATCCGGACGAACGCGTGTACACGTTCTGGGACTATTTCCGCCAGCATTGGCAGAAAAATTCCGGGCTGCGTATCGACCACCTATTGCTGAACCCGATACTCACGCCGCGCCTGCGCAATGCGGGCGTGGATGCATGGGTACGCAACGAAGAACATGCCAGCGACCATGCGCCCGTGTGGGTCGAGATCGCGCCTGAAACGCGCCATGGGTAAGCGTACCGTCCCGCTCCAGGCCTCCTCCCGCTACCCGACCACGCCCGATGGCCGCTATTTCGTAATCAGAGGCATTCTGTGGCGCTGCAGCAATCCGCAGTTGCCGGAAACGGTCCGCCAGGATCTGGTCAAGCAACTGATGACTGCGCGTCGCCAGGTAAAAGCCGCCAAGGCGAGCGGCGATGACGACGCGCTAAAAGACGCGCGCTCCAAGGTGCAGCGGGCCAAGGTTGGCTTGGGTGAGCGCGGCCCGGTGTGGTGGGATGACGGGGCTGATGACTTTAACCGGCACAAGGTCGCGAATACGCCCTACGCCGCGTGGCACGCCGCATTAACCACCGCCACGGTCTAGCGCATGCGCAAGACCGTGGCGGCGGCCTTTAACTCGGCGCCGCCACGGGGGTCGCCAGGCGGTTACAGCCATACAGCACGACACCCAGCAGCATCAGCGCGCCACCGCGCAGCCAAGTGTCGAGGCTCTGCTGGCTGAGCAGAATCAGGCACGACACGATGGCCAGCACCGGCACCCAGGTCGGGACGCGGAAGTGATCCTTATCGACAGGGTCGCGGCGCAGCACCAGCACCGCCAGGTTGGTGCTGAGGAACACGAACAGTAGCAACAGCACCACGGTTTCGGCCAGGGCTGCGAGGGTACCGGTAAGGGTCAGCGCCATGGCCACCCCGGTGGTGGCGATGATTGCAAACAGCGGCGTCCGGCGTTTGGACAGCACCCGCGACAGCGGAGTCGGCAACAGCCCCATGCGCGCCATGCCATAGGCCAGGCGACTGGCCATGATCATGGTCAACAGTGCGCCGTTGGCCACCGCCACCAAGGCAATAAAGGCGAACAACTGCGGCGGAATATCCAGGCCCGAGGCCCGTACCACTTCCAGCAACGGCGCCGAGGTCGCCATCAGTTGATCCATCGGCAGCACCACGGAGGCGGCCACACCGACCGCCATATACACGACACCGGCGGTGATCAGCGCACCGAACAGCGCACGCGGGTAGACCGTGCGTACGCCACGGATTTCTTCCGCCAGGTTGGCCGATGTCTCAAAGCCAACGAACGAATAGAACGCCAATAACGCGGCCCCCAGCACCGCGAGCATCGGGTTGACGCCGGCTTTGAATTCCACGGCACGCCCAAGGTTCGCCTCACCCGCGTGGAAACACCACACCGCAGCGACCACCACCAGTAACAATCCGGAGAGCTCGATGCAGGTCATCACCATATTCGCGCCCAATGACTCCTTGATTCCGCGTGCATTGAGCAGGGCAATGACCGTCAGGAACACCAGAGCAGCCAGGGTCGGTGGAACCTTGAGAAACGCCGCCAGGTAGTCGCCGGTAAATGCCAGGGAAAGCCCCGCCGCACTGGTGACCGCAGCCGCCAGCATGCTGAAGCCCACCAGGAACGAAACCAGCGGCGACTTGAACGCCTTCTCGGCAAACACCGACGCTGCGCCGGCATGGGGGTACTTGGTTACCAGTTCCGCATACGAGCCGGCCGTGAGCATGGCGAAGAACAATGCCACCAGCAATGGCACCCAAATCGCACCGCCTACCTGACCTGCGATAGTGCCGGCCAGCGCATACACGCCGGCACCGAGGACATCGCCAAGGATGAACAAAAACAGCATTGGCCCGGTCACGGCGCGGCGCAGCGACGGTTTGGCGGATGAAGCGGGGCTGAAACTGGATTCGGTCATGGGCGGCTCTGCAGGCAAGTTGTCTAACAATGGAAGCGACCAGCGCGGACAAAGTTCATTTAACTCACACCTGGCCAACCGTTTGGTGAGCAGGTGCCCTGCTTTACGCGCCGAGCACCTGGAACAGGGTTACTTCTTGGCTTCTTTATCCGGGTCTGCGGAGCGTTCCAGAAATGCCTGGGTCAGTTGCGGCAAATGCTCCAGCAACCACTGAGCCATGGCGATCTCCTGGGGCAGAATCTGCTCGCACGCCGCCTGAGTCTCGGCGTCTCCGGCCTCTCGCGCTGCCGCAATCAGCACGGTATAGGAGGCGATCTCCATGTTCTCGAAGACATAGCCGGCCATCGCCCCCTTGATCACCTCGTCGCTCATCAAAGAGCCACCAACGGCCTGCCCGAAGGCCATCAGCTTGCCTCCCATGTCTTTGAGCGTCGAAGCTGAACCACCCAGGCGGGTCAGGCACTGGTCAATGAGTGCCTGCTGGCCGAGGGTTTCCTGGATATGTTGGTCGATACGTGCCTTGAGCTGCGGGTAATGCTCCAGGCGTTCGGATTGCGCCTTGAGCATCTTTTCGGCCTGCTGCTCCATCGCGTGGGCATCGCGCAACCAGTCAAGTACGTTTTCTTGTGGTGTCGCCATGGTGTTAATCCTCCTGAATATGAGAAAAAAGCAGGCGAGCTGGCCAAGCCGGAACTCATCGGAACGGGCCCCTTGTACTGATGCTCGCCTCCCCTGCATGTGAAGCGAAAATGCACTGTAAAATTTCAAAACCAACGCGCGTATGGCGACCAGTGGTCATGCCCTTGCCGCCAAGCGAAACGGAACCTGAGCCTGCTCTGGACAATGGGGATTGCGCCGCCAATGGAGGCCGACTCGACGAAGCACTGGAAGAACGTTTCCGGCCAGCGACCCCATCACGCCTTGAGCGTTTGCACCGAGGGCATGCTTGTGAAAAAGAGTGAACTGCCAGTCAAGACCTGCGTGACGTGTGGCCTGCCGTTCACTTGGAGAAAGAAATGGGCGCGGTGCTGGGAACAGGTGCGTTACTGCTCGCAGCGCTGCCGACGTGGCAAGAGCCGAGTCCGCCCATGACATGAAAGGCGCGAAGCCTCTTGTCATCGGACGGTTTCACGCCTAGGGTGTTAAAAACTTATACAGGCAACGACCCTATGTACAAGAATGAGCAATGGCCGCTGACCCTTTATTTTGATGGCGATTGCCCACTCTGCGCGCGAGAAATCAAGCTGCTACGCCGCCGAGCCTCTCGTGCGCGGCTGTTGTTCGTAGATATCAGTGACCCTGCCTTTGACGCGCAATCGCTGGGCGTGAGCCTGGACGCAATGGGCGCCGCCCTGCAGGCCCGGTTCAGCGATGGCACCTGGGTCAGCGGCCTGGACGCGACACTCTGGAGCTGGCGCGCGGCCGGGATGGGAATCTGGGCCGCACCGCTGTCATGGCGTCCGCTTCGGCCGTTGTTCAATCTCGGCTATCGTATGTTCGCCCGCTCGCGCCCATATCTGGCGTGGCTGCCGCACCCGGATGGCAGCCGCCGCTGCCAGGACGGCCGCTGCGCCAAGCACGGGCGCACACTCAGTGGCACCCTCTGAATCCATCAAGCCAGGAAATAAATAGCCACCCACCGCCCTCGCGACGGCAGTTTCTTTACTGATGGGCCGTCGGTGGCAGCAGGACGGGCGAGGTGATGGTGGTGATGTATTGCCGGTGAGGTCGGGTGGTGAGCCTAAATTCCAAGCAAAAAAAAGCCACTCATTGAGTGGCTTTTTCTTTGCGTTTGGAGCGGGAAACGAGACTCGAACTCGCGACCCCGACCTTGGCAAGGTCGTGCTCTACCAACTGAGCTATTCCCGCGTCTTGGTGGTGCGCATTCTATAGAATCTCCCGCACCCGTCAACCCCTTGATTCAAAAAAGTTTTATTTCTTTTCAACGGTGGTGCGCAGATGAGGCCAGGCGGCGCGTAGGTACTGGAGCATTGACCACAGCGTCAGGCCGGCGGCGATGAGCAATAATGCGTAGCCCAGCAGGACCCAGAACGTGAAGTCCGACGGGTTCGCCAGCAGGATCACCAGGGCGAGCATCTGTGCGGCGGTTTTCCACTTGCCCATGTTCGATACAGCAACATGGGCGCGGGCGCCGATTTCGGCCATCCATTCGCGCAGTGCCGACACCACGATCTCGCGACCGATGATTACCGCGGCTGGCAGCGTAAGCCAGAGGTTGCCATGTTCCTGCACCAGCAGGACCAGGGCGACGGCCACCATGAGCTTATCGGCCACGGGGTCTAGGAATGCGCCAAACGGCGTGCTCTGCTCCAGGCGGCGTGCCAGGTAACCGTCGAGCCAGTCGGTCGCGGCCGCGAACGCGAACACCGAACTTGAGGCCACATAGCTCCACTGGTACGGCAAATAAAACAACAAAATGAAAATCGGGATGAGCAGGACGCGTAGAACGGTGATCAGATTAGGGATATTCATCGGCACAACTGGCTACGAGGTGGAAAGGCATTCTATTCGCTGTGCAGATTCGCATAAATCAACTCAGCGAGCTTTTTACTGATACCGGGTGCTTTGGCTATCTCGTCAATGCTGGCACGGGACAGCTCCTGCAAGCCACCAAAATGTTTGAGCAAGTCGCGGCGTCGCGTCGGCCCCACCCCCGCTACCCCTTCCAGGGTTGAGGTTCGCCGGGTTTTACCACGACGGGCGCGATGGCCGGTAATGGCGAAACGGTGGGCTTCATCGCGGATCTGTTGAATCAAATGCAAGGCAGGCGAGTCGCCCTTCAAGGTGAACTCATGGGCGGCATCATTCAAGTACAACGTTTCGAAGCCTGCCTTGCGCGTGGTGCCCTTCGCCACGCCCAGCAGGATCAGGTCGGGCACCGCCAGTTCGTTGAGTACGTCACGGGCCATCGATAGCTGCCCCTTACCACCGTCCACCAGCAGGATGTCCGGGAGCTTGCCCTCGCCGTCCTTCAATTTGCTGAAGCGCCGGGTAAGCGCCTGGTGCATGGCGGCGTAGTCGTCGCCTGCGGTGACGCCTTCGATGTTGTAACGCCGGTAATCGGATTTGATCGGCCCTTCCGGACCGAATACCACGCAGGAAGCCACCGTGGCCTCACCGCTGGAGTGACTGATGTCATAGCATTCAAGACGTTGCGGCGGCTCGTCCAGGTTGAGCACTTCAGCCAGAGCGTCGAAGCGCGCGGCGACGTGCTGTCGATTGGCCAGGCGCGCGCTCAGGGCCTGCTCGGCATTGGTCACGGCCAGTTGTTGCCAGCGCGCACGGGTGCCGCGCACGCGGTGGCTGATGTCCAATTCGCGGCCGCGCAGTTCGTGAATCGCCTCGATCAAGGCCGGGAAGTCTTCATGCACTACGTTGACGATCAACTCCGAAGGCAGGTCGCGCTCCGGACTGCTGACATAGTACTGGCCAAGGAACGCCGCCATGACTTCGGCCACCTCCTCGTCGATACCCGTCTGCGGGAAGAAGTTCTTGCTGCCCAATACGCGCCCGCCGCGCACGCTGATCAGGTGCACGCAGGCGCCGCCCGGATTGACGAACGCGGCGATCACATCGACATCACCGCTGCCGCCTTCCATGCTCTGCTGGTCCTGCACGCGACGCAGCAGCGAGATCTGGTCGCGCAGTTCAGCCGCGCGCTCGAAATCCAGGGTGCTGGCAGCCTGCTCCATGGCGCCGGACAACTCATCGGTCAGCGCATTGCTGCGACCTTCGAGGAACATCACCGAATGGCGTACATCTTCGGCATACTCCGCAGGATCAACGAGTCCCACGCAGGGCGCTTTGCAACGTTTGATCTGGTATTGCAGGCAGGGCCGTGTGCGATTCTTGAAAAAGCTGTCTTCGCACTGACGCACAAAGAAAGTCTTTTGCAGCAGGCTCAGACTTTCACGAATCGCGCCCGCGCTGGGATAAGGCCCGAAGTACTTGCCCTTCTGCTTCTTTGCTCCACGATGAATACTCAGCCGTGGGAAATTGCCGTCGGAAAGAAATACGTACGGATAGGATTTATCGTCACGAAGCAGGATGTTATAGGGCGGCCGCCACTCTTTGATCAGCGTCTGCTCAAGCAGCAGCGCCTCGGTTTCATTAGCGGTGATGGTGGTTTCGACCTGGGCGATACGGGCTACCAGGGCAGCAGTTTTCGGCGCGAGGCCGCTCTTGCGAAAGTAGCTCGCCAGGCGGTTCTTCAGGTTCTTGGCTTTACCCACATAAAGCAGGCGCGCCTCGCTGTCGAACATGCGGTATACGCCGGGGCGGCCGCTGCAGGTCGAGAGAAAGGCACTGGGATCAAACGGCGTGGTCATGTCAGGCGCTGGCGTCCACCATGCCGTGGCGCACCGCGAGCAGGGTCAATTCAACATCACTGCTGATGGCGAGCTTCTCGAAAATACGATAGCGGTAGGTGTTCACGGTCTTGGGCGACAGGCACAGCTTGTCGGAAATCGCCTGCACTTTCTGGCAACCGACGATCATCAGGGCGATCTGGATTTCCCGCTCGGACAAGGCATCGAAGGGCGAGTCGCTGGTGGGCTGGAACGATTTGATCGCCAACTGCTGGGCAATCTGCGGGCTGATATAACGCTGGCCGGCAAACACCAGGCGAATGGCCTGCACCATCTCGGCAAGGCCGGCCCCCTTGGTCAGGTAACCGGCCGCCCCCGCCTGCAGCAAACGCGTGGGGAAGGGATCTTCCTCGCACACCGTAACCACCACGACCTTGATATCAGGATGGCTGCGTAATAATTTGGTGGTCGCGCCCAGGCCGCCGATGCCGGGCATCTTGACGTCCATCAAAACCACATCGGGCTTCAACTCCCGGGCCTTGATCAGGGACTCTTCCCCTGACTCGGCCTGACCGACTACTTGCAGGCCGTCGATGTCAGCCAGCATTCGTGTAATGCCTGTACGAACGAGATCATGGTCATCGACTACTAGCACCCTAATCAAGCAGACACCTCGCGATATGGTCTTATAGGTTGCTGAACACCTTAGCAAAAAACCAAGGCGCAGACCTAGCTGCACGCGTCATATATATGGAGTTTGAATAAGCAGACGCCATCCGCCTAGGGGCGGATGGCCGGATTTGCTGGGCGAAAGGTCAGGATTCCGAAGGCTGAACCTTGAGTTTTCCGCTCACTGAGGCGCAATGTTCGGCCAGGGTGGAGGTGAGGCGACGAATTGCATCCTGATCCTCCTTGAACATCGCACGGTAGTCACCCAATACTTTCTCTTCAATCTGGCTCAGATTGTCGAGCTGGATCGGCGTGGCCGTGCCGGTCAACACATAAAGCACATCCACGCCCTTTGCGGCGACGCGTGACAAATAGTCGGCCTTAGGCGCCCGCCCGCCGTTTTCGTATTTACCCTGCGCGTTGGCTTCGACGCCTCCTATTTCACCGAAAACTTTCTGCGACAGGCCAAGTCGCTCTCTTTCTTGCCTCAAACGCGAACCGATTCCACTCATTTGGATGTATGATCCTAGTTGGCACACCCCAAGAGGTGACACTCTCATCTCTTCGTCAAACGAACTTGAACGGTTTTGAACTATGCCCGGAATCCGCACTGCTGCACAAGCCAAAGCCTGGCTGGAACATCAAGGAAAGTCAGTTCAAGCATTCGCCCGTGAACATGGCGTCGATCCGGCAACCACCTATCAAGTGCTCGCTGGGCGCAAAAAGGGACGACGTGGAGAAGCCCATAAGGTAGCGGTCCTTCTGGGCATGAAAGAAGGGATCATCCTTTCCGAGGCTGATGGCCAAAAAAAGGGCCAGGAAGTTGTCTCCTGAGACCAGTATGCGCTTATTAGACTGTTGCGCATGATTTAGCTTGGGCGGCAAACCCGCTCCATGCGCCAGAAGCAGTCCTCCTCACCGACGATGTTAAAACCCATACGCTCGTAGAGCCTGCGCGCCGGGTTGGTCTTGAACACAGTCAATCGCAAAAGCCCGCGCGATTGCGCTTTGACGGCCATCTGCTGCAACACCCAACTGCCAGCGCCAAGCCCGCGAAACGTCTCGAGCATATGCAATTCGCGAATATAGAGCGCCTTGCTGTCGCGACTCAGGCTGATAAAGCCGAGCACCGCCGCGTCCTGGCAAATCAGCCAGTTCTCTCGTCCGCCCCACGCCACGTCGAAGCCATCGCTGGACCACAGTAACCCGTACTGCACGTAGTAATGGCGCATTGCCTCATACGTCAGGGTTCGGGCGAAGGCTCGGTCGAGGTCGGTGGCCGCGCGCAGGCTGAACGTCATCAAAACACGACCACTTGACCGGCCCATACGCCGTTGTCACGACGCGCCACTAATAACGCCTCACCCACACCGGGCACAGCGGCGAGCAGTTGACCGTCGGCGGCCCATACCGCGCTGCGCCCGGCGCTGGCCCAGCCGCCCGACGGGCCGCCGTGATTGGCCATCAACACCAGCAAGCCATGCTCGGCGGCGTAGCCTTGAAGCTGCGCGCAGTCTTTGGCATACCCGCCCTCGCTGATCAGCACTGCGGCGGCATACACACTCGCGCCCGCGTGAGCGGCGGCGCGCGGATGGCTGGCATGGGTAAAATCTGCGCACACCGCTAACGCAATCTGCTCGCCGCCGAGCTTCAAGGCTTCGCCGCCCGGCCCCGCGACGAATGCCACCTCTTCGCCAGGATGCAGATGCTGCTTTGCATAGACCGCCAGCGAACCGTCCGCCCCCAGCACCAGCGCGCCAATCATCACGTCGGCGTCGGGGCTCGGTCGGATCGGCATCCCCACCACGGCAGTCAAGCGCAGATCCCTGGCCTTCTCACGCAATGGCCTCAACTGCACGGCGTCTGGCGTGATCGCCAGGCGCTCCGCGAGTGACAGTTCATAGCCGGTCAGCGACAGCTCCGGAAACACCAACAGCTGCGCGCCCTGCTGCGCTGCCGCCTGCATGAACGCCAAGTGTCGCTGAATATTGGCAGGCACATCGCCGGGGATGGAAATCGTTTGAGCGGCAGCAAGGGTCAAGGCGGTCATGAGGATGTCCGGGCATTGCGTATCAACATGTAAACAGCATATCGGCACTCGCCCCATAGTCGTAAGTCCCTTTACGCAATAGAAATTACCGATTGAATCCAACCGCGCGCCTCGAGTAAGCTCGCTCCATCTTTTGGAGACACAACATGCTGCGCCTTTCCCACACTCAGATTTGCCCTGCCGCAAGCGCCCAGCGCTCGCTGTCGGCTACCTGTGTGAGCGGTTCGAGCGCAGCTGTCAGCTTTTATTTTGGGTATTGGTTTAGCCACTGGCGCGCCTGATACCTGAAATCGGCGGCCACTACTCAAGGGGTCGCCTGCCAGAGAAATCTAACCCCCGGTCGGCTCCCCGACCGGGGGTTTTGTTTTTCCAGGCCTACATTTTTTGCTTGATCACCAACACTTAACAGGAATCGCACCATGAACGACGCCACCTATTACCGCTACGACACCTTCACTGCATGGCGATTTAGCCAGCTCCGCTCGGGACAGCCTGCCGCCTCCGATCGGTCGCCCATGGGTGGCAAACCTACACACATCGCCGATACGGCCAATTGTCGAACACCCCAGTAGGGCTGAGCGCGGGAATCGCCCGCCGCTTGCCCAGGAAGCCTTGAATATGAACTCCTCCGTCACCGCCCTGCCCGTTTCCAGCCTGATCAGCGCCAATGAAGCCCTGACCCTGCGCCTGCCCAGTGCCCTTGAGCTCAAGCACCAGTTGCCGCTCAGCCCATTCCTTGTCGAACAAGTCCACGCCCATCGCCAGGCCGTGCGATCCATCCTTAATGGCGACGATTCACGTCTGCTGGTGATCGTCGGCCCGTGCTCGATCCACGATTCCGAGTCGGCCATGGAATACGCACGCAAGTTGAAGAAACTCGCCCTTGAAGTCAGCGATCAAATGCTGCTGGTGATCCGTGCCTATGTCGAGAAACCGCGCACCACCATCGGCTGGAAAGGACTGGCGTATGACCCTCATCTGGATGGCAGCGATGACATGGCCGCAGGCCTCACGCTGTCGCGCCAGTTGATGCGGGAAATGCTGCGCCTGGGCCTGCCGGTCGCCACCGAGCTGCTGCAGCCCATGGCCGCCGGCTACTTCGATGACCTGCTCAGTTGGGTAGCGATTGGCGCGCGCACCACCGAATCGCAGATTCACCGCGAGATGGCCAGCGGCCTGGACATGCCCGTGGGCTTCAAGAACGGCACCGATGGCGGTGTCGCGATTGCCTGTGACGCCATGCGTTCGGCGGCCCACCCCCATCGTCACTTCGGCGTCGACGGCCAGGGGCACCCGGCGATCATCCAGACGCCAGGCAACCCCGACACCCACCTGGTACTGCGCGGCGGCCACCGTGGCCCCAACTACGATGCGCAAAGCGTGGCGCAGGTCAAACACGACCTGGCCAAATCCAAGGTAGCGGCACAGGTGATGGTCGATTGCAGCCATGCCAACAGTGGTAAGGACCCACTGCGTCAGCCGGCGGTGTTCAACGATGTACTGGAGCAACGTTTACAGGGCGATACGTCGCTGATCGGCATGATGCTCGAAAGCCACCTGTTCGAAGGCTGCCAACCCTTGGGCGCGTCGATGCGCTACGGCGTGTCGGTCACCGACGGTTGCCTGGGCTGGGACACTACCGAGCATCTGTTGCGCAGCGCAGCACAACGCTTGCGCCAGACCCGCTGACTCAACCGAACTTGCTCGCGGGCATAACTCGCGGGCAAGTGCGTATTGCAGCCGTATCCTGCGCCGTGCAGCGCTGCGCAGTGGGAACTAGATGCCAGCCACCGGCTGGCGGGATAGCTCGCGCAGCCACGGCAACACTCGCAGGCCGGTGGCGGCCGCGGGTGGGTCGATGATATCCATGAAGTGTTCGAGGTTGACGTTGTCCGGCACGCCCGGCAGGCGCACCAGTACCGTGGGCGCGGCACCGGCAGGCGCGCATGGGTCCAGGTGGTCGTACACCAGTACATGACGCACCTGCGGTTGCGGCTCGCACGCCTGCACCAGCAGCCCCGCATTGATGATCAGCACATCAAACGGCTCGGCCGGGATAGCCGTGAGTATCTGGACCTCGTCAAAGGTTTGTACCGGGACAATCCGGTGGTACCCCAACTGATTGAGCATTTTCTCGATGTACAGTCGTTGCAGGTGCTGTTCATCGGCAATCAGGATAGTCAGTGCTTTGTTCGGCATGGCGACCCCCATGGGCAGGCAGCGCTCGTCGTTGAGCCTGGCCCATTCTCCAGACATATTCCGACGACAAAATCAGGCATGTTCCCGGTTCGCGTAGGAGTTATCCCAAATCCACCGAATGGCGCTGACTCGCAGTCATACCTGATTGCAGTAACGCTCGAGGCTGTGCTGCAAAGCGTCGATGGCTGCGCCCAATGCGTCGACCGCCGTGCCCAGGGCATCGCGCGCCTGGCATTCGCAGGCGTTCTCCAGCGCCTCGGCACAGGCGATGAGGGCCTGGGCCTTGACCATGCGCGCGCCCCCTTTGACCCGATGGGCAAGGTCATGCAGCTTGGAAAAATCCGCCTGCTGGCAAAGGCTTGGCAGCTCGGCGCGATCCTCTTTGAGGCTGTCGAGCAATGGCCCGAGCAATTCCCGCAGCTCATCGATGTCACCGCCCGTAAGTGCGGTCAGTGCACTTAAGTCGTACAGCGCGTCGAGGTCGCCCCCCGTGGCACAGGCCGTCCGGGACGCCAAGGCCGCGCGCAGGTCCTCCAGGCCGGTCGGCTTGAACAGGCAGCCGTCCATGCCGGCCTGGCGGCAACGCTCGACCTCGTCGGGCTGGGCATTGGCAGTGAAGCCCAGCACCAGGCACGGCACCAGGCCGCGCTGGCGCTCCTGCGCGCGGATATCGCGCGCCAGCGCATAGCCATCCTTAAGCGGCATGTTGCAATCAGTAATCACCCCATCGAAATGCCCGGCCTGCCACACCGCAAGCCCCTGGACGCCGTTATCGGCCGTCACAATACGATGCCCCAGAAAGCTCAACTGCCGCGCCAGCAACAAGCGGTTGGCCGGGTAGTCGTCCACCACCAGGATGCTCAGCGCACGGGCCGGTGGGATGTGCGCCACGGGTGAAGAAACCGGTGCGGCAGTGGTGAGTGCCACGGTCACCGTCACATCCACCCGTGTGCCTTTGCCCAACATGCTGCTCAGGTGCAACTGACCGCCCATCATCTCGCACAGGTTGCGACTGATCACCAGGCCCAGGCCCGAACCGCTGCGCGCCGACTGCTCGTGATTGCCGCCCTGGATGAACGGATTGAACAAACGCTGCTGGTCCTCGGCGCTGATGCCGATGCCTGTGTCTTCCACCCACAACCGCAGGTTCAAGTGGCCGTCAGCAGCCGCGGTACCCTGCGCCCCCAGGCGCACCTCGCCACGGGGGGTGAACTTGATCGCGTTGCCCAGCAGGTTCGACACCACCTGCTTGAAACGCAGCGGATCAATCAGCACCGCGCAATCGATCAAGGGGTCGAGCTCAACGTGCAGCAGCAGACCCTTGTCACGCGCCAGCCCCTCGAACACCCGTGCCACCGAGGTCAGCAATTCGTGCAGGTTGGCCGGGCCAAGGGCCAGGGATAAATGGCCGGATTCAATGCGCGCAATATCGAGAATATCGCCGATCAGCTCCAGCATGCTGCGCGACGCCACCGACGCCACCTGCAGCGCATCGAGGTCGGCCCGGCCCTGCTCGGCGTTCTTCAACGCCAGTTCGATCATGCCGATCACGGCGTTCATGGGCGTGCGGATTTCATGACTCATGGTTGCCAGGAACGTGGTCTTGGCACGGTTGGCGGCGTCGGCGTCCTCCTTGGCCTCCTGCAACTGACCCAGCAAGCGCTGGCGCTCGCTCACGTCGACCCAGCCGGCGATCATGCCCACGACTTTTTCGTCACCGTCACGGTACGGCAGCATCCACTGATAAATAGTCAACACGTCGCCGCTGGGCACCTTGAGCACCCGGTCGTGGACCTGCGGCTCGCCGCGCTCCATCAAATGCAGGTAATCGGCGTGGAACGACTGAGCCTGCGGTGGGTTGCCGGTGTCGGTTTCCACCACGGTCTTGCCGATCACGTCCTCCAGTTTAAAACCGAACACATCCAGGTAGGCATTGTTGCAGGCCATCAGCCGTCCCTGGCGATCACGCACGTAAATTGGATGCGGCGTGCCGTCGATCAGCACGCTCATGAACCGCATCTGGTCGCTCAAGGCCCGTTCGGCCTGGGCGCGCTTGCGGATCAGGTTACGCAGGTAGAACACCCAGCCCAGCGTCACCAGCAGCAGCAAAGCGGCCAGGCCGAAGCCTTGGATAATCACACTGCGATGACGGCTCCAGTAACTGTCTTCGAGGATGATTTCGTTGCGCCAATGGTTGGTCAGCTCATCCATCTCTTCCGGGGTAATACTCAACAGCGCCTTGTCGAGAATCGAATACAGTTCCAGCTGGCCACGATTGACGCCGAACGTAATGCGCGCAGGCTCGGTGCCGACAGTGCTGGTGATACGCAGACGGTCACGGTAATGGCGCGCAATCATATAGCGCGCGCTGATCAGCGATACCGCCGCAGCGTCCACGCTGCCGTTGGCCACCAGCGCCAGGGCCTGCTCGGGGTTCTCCACGTCGACAAAGCCGATCCGCGGGTAGTTGCGGCTGATCTGCGCAGCCAGGCCGTCGCCGGCGATCAGCGCCAGACGCTTGTCCGGCATGTCTTCCAGGGTAACCAAGGGTTCATTGCCCGAGGCCACCACCAGCACATAGGGGTTGGACAAATAGGGTCGCGTAAAGCGAATCTTCTCGGACCGCTCCACGCTCGGTGTGACGACCGCCAGCATGTCCACACGCCCGGTACCGGCCTCGTCGATCTGCCGCGGCAGCGAGCTGCCCCGCTCCATATCGAACTTCAAGCCGGTGCGCAGGCTGATGCGCGTCAGCACCTCGGCGCTCAAGCCTTCGAATTGCCCCTGCTCGTTGAAAAACGACAGCGGTACGAATTTGTCCAGGACCGCCACTTTGACCCGTGGGTGTTTTTCCAGCCAGCGCTGCTCGCTTTCGCTCAAGCGCAGCCGGTCGGCTTCCAGGAAGCCGCTGCCGCCCGCGCTCCAGCGCCGCAGGATTTCCATCTGCTGGTTGGCGGGCACGGCGGCCAGGGCGGTGTTGACGATATTGAGCAGCCGCGCGTCGCCCTTGGCGAAGGCAAACCCGAACGGGTTGACCTCCAGCGCGGAAAAGTCCGCCAGGCGTACGTTATTCAGATGGTTCTTGTTGATCAGGTAGCGCGCGCTGATAGCGTCGCCGAGGTAAACATCCGCCTGGCCGAACGCGACCGCGCCGATGGCTTCGAAGGTCGAGGCAAACAGCATTAACTGCGCATGCGGGTAAAAAGCCTGGACCGCGGCGGGTTGCATATAGTGGTAGAGCATCGCCACGCGCTTGCCCGCCAGGTCGGCACTGAGCGCGTGGCTGTCGCCGGCGCGCGTAACCAGGGCCGGCTGATCATTGGCATAGGACCGCGACAGCACCAATTGCGGGTCGGCCGCCTCGTAGCCGTTGGCCGATCCGACGAAGTCCACGGCGCCGGTCTTGAGGGCTTCAATCACTTCATCGCGGGTATCGTAGCGACGCACCTCGACACTGACGTTCAGTGCCATGGCGATCAGCGAGGCATAGTCCGCCGTGATGCCTTCCAGCTCGTGCTTGTTGTTGCTCAGGTCAAACGGCGCGTAATCCGGCCCGGACACTCCCATGACCAACGTGCGCCGCTCGCGCAACCAGCGCCAGTCAGATTCGTCCAGGGGCACGGAAGGGTTTTCGAGGGTGGAGTGACCCAGCAGCCGCAGGTGGTGCGGCTCGTCCAGGGCCATCGTCGTCAGAGGCAACAGCCCTGTCAGCAGGATGGCCGTGAATGTGACCAGCCGGGACGTGTTCATCTCAGATCAGGTGGTTGCGCTGGGCGAACTTGGACAAATGCACCACCGAAGACATGCGCAGTTTCTCCTTGAGGCGGGTCTTGTAAGTGCTGATGGTCTTGTGGCTCAGCAGCATGTCCTCGGCGATCTCCTTATTGCCCAGACCCAACGCCAGCTTTTGCAGCACGGCCAGCTCGCGGTCCGACAACGAGTCCACCAGCTCCTGCTCGGAAGACTGCAGATCGTCGCGACGTACCGAACTGGTAGGCAGGCTGGGAAAGCAACTGTAGCCGGAGCGGATCGCCCTGATGGCTTTTTGCAGTTCATCAAGCTCACCCGTCTTGGAGACGAACCCCATTGCACCGGCGCGCATGCAGCGCGTTGAGAAGAACACTGCCAGGTATGAGGTCAGCACCAGGATCTTGCAGGGCAGCTCCAGGGCCTTGATCCGACTGATCACCTCCAACCCACCAAGCTTGGGCATCGCAAGATCGAGAATAATCAAGTCCGGGCGTTCCTCGCGCGCGATCTGCATGGCATCGGCGCCATTGCCCGCCTGATAGATCTTGTCGAAGCCTTCCTGCCTCAACAGATATTTGACGGTGGCACGTATAAAAGGATGATCGTCCACAATTAAAGCTTTGTTGCTCATAAGACTCCCCTGGGAGATCAGTACGCTTACATATCACGCGGGGCCTATCTACCTGTGAAAAGTAACAGTTCCGACAGACGGTACTGATTGCTCAGCGCCCCCTTCAGGCCATTCAGGCCCCTCCTTTGAAACACAGTGACAACGTAGAGCTGCGCCTTGAATGGCTGGGCAGGCGCAAGCGCGCAACCATAGCAATGGAGCGTGTGTGCAAATGAAGGGTTAGTCCCGAATGCTTGTAGGATTTTTCCTCGCTACGGCCGGGTCGACCTTGCGCGCGAAAGCGTAGGCCCCAAGGCCCTATTCGGTGGTGCTGGGGCTCCAGAACGCCTGCACCACCAGGGTGGACAGGGAGATACGCGCCACCAGTGCATCCAACTCATCGCCGTCCACCGATGTCACGGCCAGGGTGGCCTCGATCTCGACTTCCTCCGGGCCAAACGGGCGCACATCCACGTCGCTGGCCGGGTAGTTGCAGCGCGCCAGCTCGGCTTCGAGCAGAGCCAGCACAGCCTTTTGCTGGGTACGCCGGGCGATGACGTAAAGGATATTGGTGACCTCCGCCGACACCACATCCAGCGGCTGGCGGTTGATGTTGTTGACGATCGGCCGTAGCAACGTGTTGGCCGCCAGCACGAACAAGGTCCCCAGCAGCGCCTCGAGAATCAGGTCGGCGCCGGCGCAGGCTCCCACCGCCGCCGACGCCCAGAGCGTGGCGGCGGTGTTGAGCCCGCGCACGTTACCCTCCTCGCGCATGATCACCCCGGCGCCCAGGAAACCGATGCCCGATACCACGTACGCCACCACGCGCACGGCACCGTCCGCACCACCGAGGCGGTTGGCCATATCGACGAAAATCGCCGCGCCCACCGCCACCAGCACATTGGTGCGCAGCCCCGCCGTGCGCTGGCGGTACTGGCGCTCGAAGCCGATCAGGCCCCCGAGGATAAACGCAGCGGTCAGGCTGACCAGGGTATCGACCAGGGAGTCGAGGTTGACGTTGTTGATTGCCTGCATGGTAAATCGTCCCGTTTCACTGCCAGCCGAACTTACGGATGTAGTAGCCCTTCACCGCCTGGGTCAGCCCCATGTACGCCAGCAGAATCACCGGTAGGAACACAAAGTACAGCGACGGCAGCGCCTGCAATTTGAAGTAATGCGCCAGCGGCCCCATCGGCAGGAAGATGCCCACCGCCATGATCACGCCCGTCATCACCATCAACGGCATCGCCGCGCGGCTTTGCAGGAACGGGATCTTCGGGGTGCGGATCATATGCACGATCAGTGTCTGGGTCAGCAGGCCCACCACGAACCAGCCGGACTGGAACAGCGTCTGATGGTCCGGTGTGTTGGCATCGAACACATACCACATGAGTGCAAACGTGGTGATGTCGAAGATCGAACTGATCGGCCCGAAAAACAGCATGAAACGTCCCACATCCCCTGGCTGCCAACGTTGCGGCTTGGCCAGCATGTCCGCGTCGACGTTGTCGAACGGAATGGCGATCTGCGAAATGTCATACAGCAGGTTCTGCACCAGCAGGTGCATCGGCAGCATCGGCAGGAACGGAATAAACGCGCTGGCCACCAGCACCGAGAACACGTTGCCGAAGTTGGAGCTGGCGGTCATCTTGATGTACTTGAGCATGTTGGCGAAGGTGCGCCGGCCTTCCAGCACGCCCTCCTCCAGTATCATCAGGCTCTTTTCCAGCAGGATGATGTCGGCCGCTTCCTTGGCGATGTCCACCGCGCTGTCCACCGAAATGCCGATATCCGCGGTGCGCAGTGCCGGCGCATCGTTGATGCCGTCGCCCATAAAGCCCACCACATGCCCGTTGGCCTTGAGCAGGCGCACGATGCGTTCCTTGTGAGCCGGGGTGAGCTTGGCGAACACATTGGTGGTCTCCACCGCCGCGGCCAATTCGGCGTCCGTCATCGCTTCGATGTCGTTACCCATCAGCAGGCCCTGTTGCTCCAGGCCCACTTCGCGGCAGATCTTGGCGGTGACCAGTTCGTTATCGCCGGTCAGCACTTTGACCGCGACACCGTGGGCCTTGAGCGCCTTGAGCGCCGGCGCGGTGCTCTCCTTGGGCGGATCGAGAAAGGCCACGTAACCGATCAGCGTCAGGTTGTTTTCATCGGCCAGGCTGTAGGTATCGCGCCCCGCCGCCATCGGTTGCGCGGCCACGGCCACCACGCGCAGGCCTTCTTCATTGAACGCGGCGGTGACCTGGCGGATGCGCGCCAGCAGTTCATCGGTCAGCGCTTCATTGGTCTCGCCATGACGCACGCTGTTGCACACCGACAGGATCTCTTCCACGGCGCCCTTGCAGATCAGCAGGTGCGGCAAGCCTTGCTCGGCCACCACCACCGACATGCGCCGACGGTTGAAGTCGAAGGGAATCTCATCGACTTTCTGGAACGCCGTGCCCACCTTCAGCTCACGGTGCACTTCCACGTGTTCGAGCACCGCCACGTCCAGCAGGTTTTTCAGGCCGGTCTGGTAGTAGCTGTTGAGGTAGGCCATTTCCAAGACGTCGTCGGACTCTTCGCCCCACACGTCGACATGGCGTGCCAGGAAAATCTTGTCCTGGGTCAGGGTGCCGGTCTTGTCGGTGCACAGTACATCCATCGCGCCGAAGTTCTGGATTGCGTCCAGGCGCTTGACGATGACTTTTTTGCGCGACAGAAACACCGCGCCCTTGGCCAGGGTGGAAGTGACGATCATCGGCAGCATTTCCGGGGTCAGGCCCACGGCAATCGACAATGCGAACAGCAGCGCTTCGGTCCAGTCGCCTTTGGTGAAGCCGTTGATAAACAGCACCAGCGGCGCCATCACGAACATGAAGCGGATCAGCAACCAACTGACCTTGTTCACCCCATGCTGGAACGAAGTGGTGGCGCGATCGGTGGCGGTGACCCGTTGGGCCAGCGCGCCGAAATAGGTGCTGTTGCCGGTGGTGAGGATCACCGCCGTGGCCGCGCCGGACACCACGTTGGTGCCCATGAACAGAATGTTTTCCAGGTCCAGCGGGTTACGGGTCGCGGCGTCCTGCTGGTGGGCGAATTTCTCCACCGGCATCGATTCGCCGGTCATCGCCGCCTGGCTGACAAACAGGTCCTTGGCGCTGAGCACGCGGCAATCGGCGGGGATCATGTCACCGGCCGACAGTACGATCACATCGCCCGGCACCAGCTGCTTGATCGGCAGTTCGATGCGCTTGCCGTCATCCCGGCGCAGCACCGTGGCGGTGTTGCTGACCATGGCTTTCAACGCATCGGCGGCCTTGTTGGACTTGGCTTCCTGCCAGAAGCGCAGCAGGGTCGAGAGCACCACCATGGAGAAGATCACCGTGGCGGCTTTCATGTCCTCGGTCAGCCAGGAGATCACCGCCAACAGGGTCAGCAGCAGGTTGAACGGGTTCTTATAGCAATGCCACAGGTGCACCCACCATGGCAGCGGTTGCTCATGCTCGACCTCGTTGAGGCCGTATTGCACACGCAGGGCGTCGGCTTCGGCGGTGGTCAGGCCGTCGGTGTGGCTGCCCAGCGTGCCGAGCAACGGCACGGCGCTGCTGTTGGCCGCCCCCACCAGGGTTTGCGCCAAAGTCGGTGGCACTTCGCGGCTGACGCTGGCGTCGGTCACGGTTTCGAGCATGGCCAGGCGACGGAAGTGCCGGGCTATGTGCCGGGTCCGCAGGAAGCCGGCGAAGAACTCTTTAAGCAGAGCGAGGTTCATGATTGTTACTCCTGCGCGAGGAAACCGTCGTGCAGGTACGGCCCGTCCGCACCGCGCCCTGGAACAGGCACAGCCAAACATGGCCCGCCCGCCGTAAGAGGCAGGCGCGTCCGTGGCAGCCCGAGGTGAGTCGGGTGCTGGTCAGCGTCGAAGAGAGAGGATCGAGGCACAGCCGGAATGGGCTGCGGCCGGGATGCCGCTTCTCGCGTTAATGGCGAGACAACGGCATCGAAAGAATGCGCGTTACCTTGCCAAGTATGTGCCGGTTACCGGAACCGGCCGACTACTGTCACTCGAACAAGTACCCACTGAGGGTCTCCGCAATTGATGAAAACGCGCGAAGCTTACGCCCCGATTTCTGCCGAGTAAACCGTAGGAAAGTTTCCGCATGATGAATAAGAAAGTTCTTCAGGATGGGTTCAGGAAGCGTCCCCTGGGCAGCGGACAATCGCAATCCAGAGATATCCGGTCGGTCTCGCTTTCCCAACCTCCCTTAGGTGAGTAGGCGTCAATCATCCCGCGTCAGCACTTCCAGCAACTCGATCTCAAAGTACAAATCACTGTTGGGCTTGATATGCGCACCCATCGAACGCTCGCCATACGCAAGGTGCGCCGGCACGAACAATTTACGCACCCCACCCACCTGCATCCCCATCAGGCCCTGATCCCAACCCTTGATCACACGCCCGGTGCCGATCACGCACTGGAAGGGCTTGCCGCGTTCCCAGGAGGAATCGAACACGGTGCCGTCCGCCAGCGTGCCGGTGTATTGAGTGGTGATCAGCGCGCCTTTGACCGCGGCCTTGCCGGAGCCTGGGCGGATGTCAGTGATCTGGAGTTCGTTGGAGTTCATGGAGGGCTCGTTGCTGGGACAAAGGCTGGGTTTTCCCAGAATTGAGGGCGATTGGCAAGTGTAGGAAGTGTCGCAGTCGTGACATTTCCCTTTAATTTGCAGGACGTTTCCGAGAGAATCCCAGCCGCTTGCGCCGCTCAAATCACGTGGCTAGTCTTCGCCGGTCACTGCCAATTCAGTGACTCGGGTTTGGTAGACCACGAATGATTAGGCGCAAAGCGCCCCCTTCTGTAAGGCGCTTTTTTTCGGCCCTGCGTTATGGTGGCCGTGCGCAGGGCACCTTCGGGTGCGCCGGGTCCTAATCACCGGTCTACCAATCTGCGTACGGTCACCGCCTTAAAATCGTTTGGTAGCGATGGTGGTGGCTTTCCAACTTAGATTAGGAGTTGAACCCATGGACAAACTTGTCCCCGCCCCACCGGCCTCAGAACCGCCATTTTTCACCACAACCCCGGACCTCAGTTTCGAAGATGCCCTGGCCCACGCCAGCAGCGTACTGCGTTGCGCAGCCGTGGCGGCACAGACGGCGGGCGAGCAACTGGATGGCACATCGAGGACGCTGGTGCTTTCGGTCATGCACTTGATAGACATGGCGAGCGTGATGGTGGATCGATCGCTGGAGTATGTACAACCGCGCTGAAACAACGCCAGCCCCAGTGGCCCGGGAGCATGTTCCATGCCTCCTGGGGCTGGCAGCAAAACTGCGACGCGCAGCGCCGCAACTCGTTGAAAATTACTACCAGAGATCTAAGAAAACAGAGAAAAGAAATGGGCTACAACGTGACAGGAATCACCTGACTTCCATTTAATTATCGGCCCGCCTCTTACTGAACATTCAACCACTTCCGGTTGCATAACAATAAGAGGTTTACCTCATGAACTCTCCAATAAGCCCCGCCCGCGTCGCCGTCATTCAGTTCGACCCACAGGTTGGAATAGCCAATCGAGAAGACAACCTGCGTCAAAGCCTCGCGCTCGCAGCCGAAGCGGCAAACGGTGGCGCCAATCTGATCGTGCTGCCGGAATTGTCCAATTGCGGATATTTCTTCAGCAGCCGGCAGGACGCATTCGATCACGCAGAGCCTGTGCCGAACGGACCAAGCGTTCGCGAATGGACGGACTTTGCCTGCAGGCACCAGGTGTACCTGGCAGCCGGTCTGAACGAGATAGACGGCAGTCAGCTGTTCAACACAGCAGTGTTGCTGGGACCCGATGGGTTCATAGGCAAGTACCGCAAAGCCCATCTATGGAACCTGGAAAAGCTCTGGTTCACACCCGGCGACACCGGGTTTCCGGTGTTTGAAACGCCCATAGGCCGCATCGGCCTGTTGATCTGCTGGGACATCTGGTTCCCGGAAGTGCCACGTATCCTCAGCCAACAAGGCGCCGATATTATCTGCAGCCTGAACAACTGGGTGTGGACGCCGCCGCCGCTGTTCGATGAAGCCGGCAAGTGCATGGCCTCGTACCTGACCATGACCGCCGCGCATGTGAACAACGTGTTTATCGCCGCCGCCAGCCGCATTGGCCAAGAGCGGGATGCACGCTACCTCGGCTGCTCGTTGATTGCCGGAACCAATGGCTGGCCGATCGGTGAAGTGGCGTCGGCCAATCGCCAGGAAATTCTATTTGCCGACATCGACGTCACCAGCGCCCGCAGCGCGCCGATCTGGAACAGCCTCAATGACCTGCAACGCGACCGACGCAATGATCTATACGATCAGATGCTGGGCTATGCCCATCATCCTGCCCTGCCTCGCTGAGCGGAGGGCCATTCATGGAGCCTTTACTGACCAAGAAGACGTCCGCGCGTTCACGCCTGGATATAACGGTCCTGACCCTGGGACTCATTGCGACCTTGTTGATGCTCTGGGTGGTCTCCAACCACCAGGGCTCATGGCCTGGCTACCGCGACATGGTCACGGCCCTGCCGCATCCGGCGGCGTGGTTGCGCTGGGTCACAGGCGATATCAGCGAGGTCGCGTTCTACAAGCATGAGCTGGCATCACTGGGCCTGCTGAGCGGCGCTTATCTGGCCTGGTGGGCAAGCCGACAGGGCAAAGCCTGGCAGGGCTTTTCCATCTCTTATGGCACTGGCTTATGGCCCTGGCTGGTGACCAGCTCATTGATCGGCCTATTGCTCAGTAACCTGCTGTGGGGCTGGAGTGTCACGGCAGACACTTGGCAGCCGACCTTCGCGGCGTTTGTTTCATTGCCGGCAGCGATGGTGCTGATGTTTGGCGGTGGCTGGAAGGTCACCCTCAACGGCGCAGTGCTGGGCGCGCTGCTGGTTACGCCCATGTGCCTGCTGATCGTGAACCTGGTGTGCGTACCGATGGGCCTGCCCGCTGTAATCGGCAACGTGCTGGGCATGGCAATCGGGAGCGTCCTTGCATTCATACTGTGCCATCGGGTGCCCTCGCTGGTGCGTTCGAACTGCATCGCCCCAGAGAGGCCGGCCCCTGTTGCGCCTGCTCGCTATGGTGTGGTCTGGAGCGTGCGTCGAGTGCTGGCCGACTTTTCCGAAGCGCCATTTTTCGGCAATGAACTGGCCAGTCTCGGTCTGTTGGCGGGTGCGTTGCTCGCCTATGCGCTCAACCCGATAAGTCCGGCGTATGGCTCGGGCCTGCTCTTGTACATGATCGGCGCACAGGCAATGACATCGGCAGCTGGGGTGGTGATATGGCGCCGGCAATGGATACGGCACGGCTGGTATCCCACCTACGTTCCGCTGGTGTCAGTGGTCCCGGCGGCTGTGCTGACCCATGGCGGAAGCTGGACGGTAATGGGAGCCAGTGCACTGCTTGGCGCACTGGTCGCACCACCGCTGGCCTTTGCGATTGCGTCGAGGCTACCCGGGCATTTTCACCCCTATATCGGCAACGTGATCTCAATGGCGTTGAGTACGCTGATGATCGTGCCCATCGTCGGCTGGTTGGCGAGTTGACATGTGCGTGGTCAGGGCATGCCCCTCACCACGCTCATTAAACGCTCGTAGGCCAAACGCACCAGTGCGCCAGGTGCATTCGTACCGCCCTCTCATGCATTTTCTTCGCACTATCGCGCACCAAGGCTGTCGGAATTTCATGCGCATTATTCAGGAGACAGCATGAGCCAGGACGTCCTTGCCAAAGAAACCAACCGCCGCCAATTGCAGCAAATCATCTCCGGGTTATCCGACGGTGTGATTCTGGCCGAGGTCGACCAGACCATCCTGTGGGCCAATGAGGCGGCGTTGACCATGCATGGCGTCGGCGACGTGATGGGGCTGGGCGCCAATGGGCAACAGTACGCCGAGCGTTTTTCTCTGCGCTACCGCAATAACCATCCATTGCAGGACGACAGCTACCCGTTGGCCCGTGCGGCGGCCGGTGACGAATTCAGCGACGTGATTGTGGAAGTCACGCCTACCGCCGCCCCGGACAAAACCTGGGTGCACCGCCTGCGCAGCCTGGTGATCACCGACTCACGGGGCGAACCTGAACTGCTCGTGCTGATCCTCAGCAACGCCACCCAATGGGCCAGTGCCGAGCAACGCTTCGAAAAAACGTTCAACGCCAACCCCGCGCCGGCGGTGATCTGCCGCTTGAGCGACCTGCGCTATATCAAGGTCAACCAGGGTTTTCTGGAGATGACCGGCTACAGCCGCGATCAGGTGATCGGCCGCTCGGTGTATGAGCTGGACGTGCTGGAACAGGCCGAGCGCAAAGACCTGGCCATTCAGCGCCTGGGCGAAGGCGCGACCATCCCGCAGATGGAAGCTGAACTGAAGCTCCCCAAAGGCGGCAGCAAGTTGGTGGTGGTCGCCGGCCAACCGCTGGACATGAACGAAGAAGATTGCATGCTGTTTTCCTTCATGGATCTTGAGCCTCGACGCAAGGCGGAGATCGCTCTGCGCCAGAGCGAAGAACGCTTCGCCAAGTCGTTTCGACTGACGCCGGTGCCGACCCTGGTGTGCAACGCCGATAATCGCCATGTGGTGGACGTCAACGAAGCCTTCATGAGCATCACTGGCTATATCAGCGAAGAGCTGATCGGAAGATCCATCGAAGAGATCGGCTTCATCGATAGCAATGCGACGTCCGAGCAATTGTTCGCCACCTTGGAAAAGGCCGGCAACCTGGACGGCCAAGACCTCAAGGTGCGTAAGAAAGGTAATGAGGTGATCGATTGCGTGGTCTCGGCCGACACCGTGGTCATCCAGGACGTGCCCTGCTACCTGCTGGTAATGATGAACATCACCGAGCGCAAGCGCTCGGAATTGGAGCTGGTAGCGGCCATCGAGGAAGTGATGCAGGACGCGTCGTGGTTCAGCCAGACGCTCATCGAAAAACTGGCCAACGCCAAAAGCGTCAACAGCCCCAACCTGCCAACGGTGAGCTTCACCGACCTCACCGCCCGCGAGCGCGATGTGCTGGGCCTGATCTGCGAAGGCTTGGCTGACAAAGAGATCGCCTCTCGCCTGAAACTGGCACCCAACACCGTGCGTAATCATGTGGCCACGGTGTACTCCAAGCTGGGGGTGCACAGCCGCAGTGCGGCAATAGTATGGGCGCGGGAACGCGGGCTGTTTGCAGGGGATCTACGGGTAAAAAACAAACGCTGACAGTGCAAATGCACCAGTGCCACTAGTGCGAATTCGCCTTATTGCCTGCGCCGACAATCCTTAACCTTCAGCCGGTAGGTACAGGGTGCTCTGACCTTGTGCCGTCGCTTTTTCATGCCTTGAAGGAAACTGCATGTTCACCCTCGCTCAACTGCGAAATTGCATCGAAGAAGGCCTGTCGCCACTGACCTGCGAATTTACCCTGTGTCGGGATGCCTCATTGACCCTCAAGGTCTATGACGCCGAAACCGGCCGAGTGGACCTGGTAGTGACCGGGATCAGCACCAACCGGCTGCAGACCCAAGAGCAAGTGAAAAAGATGGTGGAAGAGCTGCGCTACGAGTTGCAAAGCAACAATGTGGGCAAGCTCACGCTGGACGACCTTCCGTTATCGACCACGTAATAAAACCCGCTCTCCTGCGGCAGGTAACACGGCCGTTGCGGCCGGTTACCTTTATCCGAGGCACTTGACGTTACCAGAGGGTTACTTCTTGACGGGGGTAATCTCGAGGATCGTACCGTTGGTGGTTTTGAGCAGCACAAACTTGTCGCCCACACGCGTCCATTGGCTTTCTTCCTCTGGCTGCTTGAGGCCGCGTTTTTTCCAGTCGGTGACCGCCGACTCCTTGCGCATCAGCATATCCGGCGCGCGATCGCCCTCTTTCAAATCACGGGCGTTAATGTTGGAAGGTTGCACGGTTTCCTGCGGAGTATCACCGGCCTGCGCGACAAAGCTGGCGGTGGACAGGCTGGCGGCGACCAGCAGGCAGGCGGTTAGAATTTTGGATTTCATGGGTGCTCCTTCAATGAATGATGCGTACCCAGGTTCAGACCCCTGGCGCGCGCAATCATTCACCGCATGAAATCCGCTTGATATCGCGCACTGTGCTTGTGCCACTCCAGGTTCCCCGCGATCCAGGCTTTGAGCCCGTTGAGATAACGCTTCAATAACGGACTTGCCTCTTTGAGCAGTACACGCTCCGCCGCTTCGTATTCCAGCATCACGCCGTCATGGATATCAGCAATCCTGTCTATCGCCTCTTGAAGCGAGCACTGGTGTTGTGCCGCAAGCAGATACGGCAGTTTGAACGTACCCACCTCGTTCAAATGCTCCTTATAGGCCGAGTACAAATCGTTGACTAATGTGGTCGCTAGCGCCGCCAGCGCAGTGACTCGGTGGACCTGCGGCTGCGAATACAGATTAGCCGGGACTTCATAGCCACCGATGGCGTCAATCAATACCAGGCACGGCCAGAAGCTGTTGATATGCCGACTGGCAAGGTACTCAGCGACGGTCGGCCGGGAGTCATAAACACGCCACGCCCCCTCGGCGGCCATTGCCACAAACATCGCGATACTGATTTGACGCACCCTGGCGACTTGGGACGGCGTGCAAAACTGGCCGACGCGCTGCATATAGGCGCGCAGCCCCACCAGTACCGGATCGCCGTTGAGCTGGATCTCCAGTTGGGCGTCGAAGGGCGTGGGCAGGTAAGCGGGGTCCATGGCGGCAATCGCGAACGATAAACGCGGGGCGACCTGACCGGGGTCGCAACCCAGTGAGCGGTCATCGCAGTAATGGTCGTCGACGGCAAACAGCGCCGCCAGGCACTGGCCTTGCAACAACAGGCGGTCGGGATCGTCGGTGTCCACATGACACAACATGGCATAGCGACCGAAATCCGAGGCGCGGATGTTGTCCCACTTGCCAGGGAAAATGCCGATGTGTTCAATCCATTCCATCAGTCGTTCATTCACCACCCGCCCCAATGCGTTATCTATGCGCATGGGAGATGGGCAACGAAGCGCACGCACCTTTAAAGGCGGAATAACCGACGGTGGGGCAGCCGAAAATGGGTCCATAGCAATATGCCTGATCGTTGTGACTGGGCGATACCGCTGACCCGACTGCGTGAGTGATGTCTAGGAAAATTAGCCAAGAACTTAACGTTTCGCCATGTCGAGGTTAGAACAGGTGGCTCTCTCTGCCTATTTACCTGATTGACGGGCACTTCATCACGGGCCTCGCCACCGGGATCGCCCACCGATGTGTCGATTGCCATCGTGAAATTAATGCTGTAATTTTTCATGAAATTTTACGAAATAAATTTCATGACCCCACAAGAAGAACTCGCCACCCTTGCCGCGCTGATCCATGACTTGCGCAAGCACAAGAAGCTCACCCTCGCCCAGCTGGCGCAGAAAATCGAGCGCTCGGTAGGCTTTCTCTCTCAGGTCGAACGCGGTTTGTCGCGCCCGACCGTGGCCGACCTGACCGCCATCAGCCACGCCCTCGACGTGCCCACCACCTACTTCTACAGCCAGCCCAAGCCCAAGGCGATTGAGTGGGTAACCCGCCCCAGCGAGCGGCGCACGGTGTATTACGCCAATGGCATCACCGACATCCTGGTGTCGCCGAGCATGAGCGGCGCTTTTTCCATCCTCGACAGTCTGCTGGCGCCGGGCGCCAACAGCGGTGAACAGACCATGAGCGACCGCGCCGAACAGGCCGGTTTTGTGCTGGAAGGCGAATTGACGCTGTGGGTAGACGGTGAAAACGACGCGGTCACGCTCGGCCCCGGCGACAGCTTTCACCTGGCCAGTTTCGCCCATTGCCGCTACGCCAACCTCACCGACCTGCCCGCCCGCGTGCTGTGGGTTTACAACTAGGAGCATTACCCGTGAAAAGCCAATCCGCCACGCTGCTGGCCGAAGTACGGACCTTTCGCCAGCATCATCCGGACGTGCGTTATGTCGACTTGATCGCCCTGGACATTCCCGGGCATTTCTATGGCAAACGCTACCCGATCGAGATGCTCGAAAAGGTCGCCGCCGGCAGCCCGTTGAAGCTGCCGCAGAATGCCGTGCTGCTCGGCGCTCAAGGCGGCCTGTTCAAGATTGGCGACTACTGCTTCCACGATGGCGACCCGGACGCGAATCGGCGTCTGGTGCCGGGCACGCTCAAGCCGGTGAGCTGGGAATCGCAGCCCCTGGGCCAGATGCTGATCACCTCCGACGGCACCGAAGCCCCTATCGAATTCGAACCCCGCGAAGTGCTGGCCAAGGTGCTGCAGCGCCTGCACCACAAGGGCATCCATCCGGTGGTGGCGTTCGAACTGGAGTTTTATCTGTTCGACAAAACCCTCGATCATGGCCTACCGCAATTTGCCCGTGACCCGCTGAGCGACGACGCCGACGACCAGCCCACCCTGCACATTGATCGACTGTCGCGCTTCTCAGGCGTCCTGGACGACATGGCGCAGACGGCCAAGGACCAGGGCATCGACATCACGGTGATTACCGCCGAACTCGGCCCCGGCCAGTTCGAAATCAATTTCGGCCACCTCGACGACGGCCTGCGCGCCGCCGACTGGGCCGCGCTGTTCTGCCGCAGCACGCGCGGCGTGGCCCTCAAGCACGGTTACCGCGCCAGCTTCATGGCCAAGCCGTACTTGCAATACCCTGGCAGCGGCATGCACGTGCACGTCAGCCTGTATGACGGCGCGGGCAACAACCTGCTGGCGGCGCATCAGCAGCAACCGCTGCGCCACGCGGTGGCCGGGTGCCTGGAATTGCTGCCCCATTGCATGCCGATCTTCTCGCCCAACCACAATGCCTTCCGCCGCCTGGGCGGCACCGTCAACGCCGCCACCCGCGCCTGCTGGGGTTTCGAGGACCGCGATGCGTGCGTTCGCATCCCCGACTCCGACCCGCGCAACCTGCGGATCGAACACCGTCTGGCCAGCGCCGATGCGAACCCGTATTTGGTGCTGGCGGCGATCCTCGCCGGCCTGGAACATGGCCTCGACGCCCAGCGCGAGCCCATCGCCCCGCTGAACGAAGACCGCAACAGCGGCGCCGACTTCCCATTGGACATGCTCGACGCCGTACGCACCATGCAGCAGCACGCCAGCGTGCGCGATAAGCTGGGCGCCGAATTTGTCGACGTGTATTGCGAGAACAAGCGCCAGGATCATCTGGCCTTTCAACAAGAAATCAACGCGCGGGAATACCGCTGGTTTCTTTAACCTCGGCTCACCACAGGGGGAACGGCGCACACAGTGGTTGTGGTGAGGGGGCTTGTCGAATCGTCGCACCGCCCGCGCTGGGCCGCGAAGCGGCCCCAATACAGGCGCTGAGATTTTGTGTTGGGTCAGCGTTCAGTTTCAGGGCCGCTTCGCAGTCCGGCGCTCAATTGGACTCACCGAGCAACAGCTTTTGCTCCCGCGCGCACAGCTCCACCACGTAATCCCACAACACCCGCAGCCGCACCGACTTGTGCAACTCGCGACGCGAGCTGATCCAGTAGCTGCGCTGAATCCGCTCCCCCGGCAGCAACGGCACCAATTGCGGGTCGGACGCCGCCATAAAGCACGGCAACACTGCAATCCCCAGCCCCGAGCGCGCGGCGTGGTGTTGGGCAATGACACTGGTGCTGTGGAACACCACTTTGGGGTTGCGGCAAAAGCTGCTGAGCAGTTTGAGTTCCTGGCTGAACAGCAGGTCATCGACGTAATCGATCCAGGCATGGGTGGCGAGGTCTTCGCGTTTTTCGATGGGCGGGTGGCGGTCCAGATAGGCGCGACTGGCGTAGAGGGCCAGGCGGTAGTCGGTGAGTTTGCGGGTAACGAGTTGGTCGACGCTGGGGCGTTCGAGGTGGATGCTGATCTCCGCTTCGCGGTTGAGGATGCTGACGAAGCGCGGCACAGCCACCAGTTCCACTTCCAGCCCCGGATAACGTTCGAACAGGCCGCCCATGCGTCCGGCGAGGAACATCACACCCAGGCCTTCAGCCACACCGAGGCGGATCTTGCCCAGGGGCGCGGCGGTGTGGGTGAGTTCGTCTTCGGCCAGCAGCGCGACGTTTTCCATGGCTTCGGCGTGCTTGAGCAGGGCTTCGCCGGAAGGGGTCAACTCGTAACCGTGGGCGTGCTGCACGAACAGTGCGGTGCCCAGGCTCTTCTCGATGGCCTCGATATGCCGCGCCACCGTGGCGTGGGTGGTCTTCAGGCGCTGGGCGGCGGTGAGCAGACGACCGCTGCGTTGCAATTCGAGAAAAAACCGCAAGTCATTCCAGTCGAACATGTCGCCTCCTGTGCGTGGGCCGTCGCAGCGCTGTTTATAAACGCACAGCAGCTGGGTAAAAACTAACATTTTTAAGACGAAAACTAACAACTAGGATGGGGGCAATAAGAAAAACAAGCGAGACTTCAGATGCCCACTGCAGCTGCTGAATATGATTACGTCGTAGTAGGCGCCGGCCCCGCCGGTTGCCTGCTGGCCAATCGACTGTCCGCCAACCCCGCCCACCGCGTACTGCTGTTGGAAGCCGGCGGCCGCGACAACTATCCCTTGATCCACATCCCCGTCGGCTATCTGTTCTGCATCGGAAACCCGCGCACCGACTGGTGCTTCAAAACCGAAGCCCAGCCGGGCCTGCAGGGGCGCGCGTTGAGCTATCCGCGAGGCAAAGTGCTGGGCGGTTGCTCCTCCATCAACGGCATGATCTACATGCGCGGCCAGGCCCGTGACTACGATGGCTGGGCCGCCGAAGGCAACGCCGGCTGGGCGTGGAAGGACGTACTGCCGCTGTTCAAGCACAGCGAAAACCACTTTGCCGGTGGCTCGGAATTTCACAGTAATGGCGGCGAATGGCGCGTCGAACAGCAACGACTGTCGTGGCCGATCCTGGATGCTTTTCGCGAAGCGGCAGCGCAAAGCGGCATCGCTAATGTCAGCGATTTCAACCAGGGCGATAACGAAGGCTGCGGCTACTTCCAGGTCAATCAGAAGGCCGGGGTGCGCTGGAATGCGGCCAAGGCGTTCCTCAAACCCGTCCGCCAACGCCCCAATCTCACCGTGATCACCGAAGTGGAAGTCGACCGTGTGCTGCTGGAAAACGGGCGTGCCTCTCAAGTGGCCGGGCGCCGGCTCGGCCAGCCCGTGAGTTGGAAAGCCCGCCGGGAGATCATCCTGTGCGCCGGTTCGGTGGGCTCGCCGGGCATCCTGCAACGTTCGGGAATCGGGCCGTCCAAAGTGCTCAACCCCTTGGGCATCAATGTGCTGCACGAATTGCCCGGCGTGGGCGGCAACCTGCAGGATCACTTGCAGCTGCGGCTGATCTACAAACTGGAAAACGCGCGCACCCTCAACCAGATCGCCGGCACCGTGTGGGGCAAGATGGGCATGGGCCTGCGTTACCTGTACGACCGCAGCGGCCCGTTGTCGATGGCGCCCAGTCAGCTCGGCGCGTTTGCGCGCTCGGGGCCGGAGCAGGCCTCGGCCAACCTCGAATATCATGTGCAGCCGTTGTCCCTGGAGCGCTTCGGCGAACCGTTGCACGGCTTTCCCGCGTTCACCGCCTCGGTGTGCGATCTGCGCCCGCACAGCCGTGGCCGGGTCGATATCCGCTCGGCCAACCCGGCGGACGCGCCACTGATCCAGCCCAACTACCTCAGCCACCCCGAAGACCTGCGCGTGGCCGCCGATGCCATCCGCCTGACGCGGCGCATCGTCGCGGCGCCGGCCTTGAGCCAGTTCAAACCGGTGGAATACTTGCCGGGCGAGTCGCTGCAAACCCAAGAGCAACTGCACGAAGCCGCCGCGCGCATCGGCACGACGATTTTCCACCCGGTGGGCACTTGCCGCATGGGCAGCGATAAAGACGCGGTGGTCGACGCCCAATTGCGCGTGCATGGCATCCCCGGCCTGCGTGTCGCCGATGCCTCGATCATGCCGCGCATCACTTCAGGCAATACCTGCTCACCCACGCTGATGATCGCGGAAAAAGCCGCGCAGCTGATCCTTTCGCCGAACACAAGGAGCTTCGCACCGGAGAAAGAACCGGTTCACGCAATCTGAATAGCGGCGCCACACCCGGCGCCGACAGTGGAACAACAATAAATAATCACTGTGAGGGCTACCCGATGTCAGACCACGCTCAACCCCTGGGCTCGGCAATAAACGCGAGCACCGGCAACGATTCCAAAAAAGTCATCTTCGCCTCGTCCCTGGGGACGGTGTTCGAGTGGTATGACTTTTTCCTCTACGGCGCCCTCGCGGCGGTGATCAGCAAACAGTTCTTTGCCGGGGTCAACGACACCACGGCGTTTATCTTTGCCTTGATGGCCTTCGCGGCCGGCTTTGTGGTGAGGCCGTTCGGCGCACTGGTGTTCGGCCGCCTGGGCGACATGATCGGGCGCAAATACACGTTCCTGGTGACCATCATCCTGATGGGCGTGGCGACCTTCTGCGTCGGGCTGTTGCCCAACTACGCCAGCATCGGCATTGCCGCGCCGATCATCCTGATCGTGCTGCGCATGCTGCAGGGCCTGGCGCTGGGCGGTGAATACGGCGGTGCCGCCACGTATGTCGCCGAGCACGCACCGGTCGGCAAGCGCGGGTTCCACACCAGCTGGATCCAGTCCACCGCCACCATCGGCCTGCTGCTTTCACTGTTGGTGGTACTGGCATGCCGCTATTTCACCGGAGACCAGTTCGAAGTCTGGGGCTGGCGGATTCCGTTCCTGTTTTCCATCGTGCTGCTGGGCATCTCCACCTGGATCCGCATGAGCCTGCATGAGTCGCCGGCCTTTCTGAAAATGAAAGAGGAAGGCAAGGCCAGCAAGGCGCCGATCCGCGAGTCGTTCGGTAAATGGGAAAACCTCAAAGTGGTGCTGATCGCGCTGTTCAGCATCAACGGCGGGCAGGCCGTGACCTTCTACGCGGCGCAGTTCTACGTGCTGTTCTTCCTCACCCAGTTCCTGCGGATGGACCCGGCCCTGGCCAACATGCTGCTGATTATCAGCGTGGTAATTGGCGCGCCGTTCTTCATCCTGTTCGGCTGGCTGTCGGACAAAATCGGGCGCAAACCGGTGCTGATGCTCGGCCTGCTGCTTGCCACTGCGCTGTATTTCCCGATCTTCAAGGGCCTGGCGCACTACACCAACCCGGCGATGGACCAGGCCAGCCGCCAGGCGCCGATCACCGTGCTGGCCGACCCGGCCACCTGCACCTTCCAATTCGACCCGGTGGGCAAGGCGCGGTTTGACAGCCCATGCGACAAGGTCAAGACCTTTCTGGTCAAACAAGGCCTGCCTTACACCAGCGCCGCCGCGCCGGCCGGCAGCCCGGTACAGGTGAGCGTGGGCGATGTGCGCATCGACGGTTTTGACGAAGCGGCCCTGCGTGGCGCCGTGACCCTGGCCGGTTACCCGTCTTCGGCGGATGCGGCGCAGGTCAACAAAGTCATGGTGGTGGCGCTGATCGTGCTGCTGATCCTGATCGCGGCCATGTGCTACGGCCCGCTGGCGGCGTTGATGGTGGAGCTTTTCCCGACACGCATCCGCTACACCTCGATGTCCCTGCCCTACCACATCGGTAACGGTTGGTTCGGCGGGTTCCTGCCGACCGTATCGTTTGCGCTGGTGGTATACACCGGCGATATCTTCTACGGCCTGTGGTACCCGGTGGTGGTGACGGGGGTGAGCCTGATTGTCGGGTTGTTCTGCCTTAAGGAAACGCGACATGTGGATATCGATAGCAACTGAATAAGCGGCAAGCGGCAAGCTTCAAGCTGCAAGTAAAAGCCAATCGGCTCTTTCTTGCCGCTTGCAGCTTGCCGCTTGAAACCCCCAGCTGTACATCCATACAGATAATGGTTGCTCAAATCCATCCGACTGAGCATCCTGCAAAGCATCAACCCGATCTGATGTGATGACCATGCGGCTGTACCTTTGTGAAAAACCCTCCCAGGCCAAGGACATTGCGGCGGTGCTCGGTGCCGGTCGTCGTGGCGATGGGTGTTGGCTGGGCAATGGGGTCACCGTCACCTGGTGCATTGGGCACCTGCTGGAAACCGCCCCGCCCGATGCCTACGACGCCAAGTACAAGCGCTGGGTGCTGGCCGACCTGCCGATCGTGCCGGACAAATGGAAGATGCTGGTCAAACCCAAGACCGCCAGCCAGTTCAAGGCGGTCAAGCGCTTGCTGGGGGAAGCCCAGGAACTGGTGATCGCCACCGACGCCGACCGTGAGGGCGAGATGATCGCCCGCGAGCTGGTGGAGCATTGCCGCTATCGGGGGCCGATCCAGCGGTTGTGGTTGTCGGCGCTGGACGACGCTTCGATTCGCAAGGCGCTGGCCGCCCTCAAGCCCGGCGCAGACACCTTCAGCCTGTACCACTCGGCCCTGGGCCGCTCCCGCGCCGACTGGCTGATCGGCATGAACATGAGTCGTCTGTTCACGCTGCTGGGGCGTCAGTCCGGTTATCAAGGCGTGTTGCCGGTAGGCCGGGTGCAAACGCCCACCTTGCGCCTGGTGGTGGACCGCGACCGCAGCATCGCCGATTTCGTCCCGGTGGCTTACTGGGCCATCGATGTGGACCTGCGCCACGCACACATGACCTTCACGGCCCAATGGCGCGCCGCCGAGGATGCCTGCGACGACCAGGGCCGCTGTCTCAACCCGCAACTGGCGCAGGCCGCCGCCGATGCCATGGGCAACGCCACCAGCGCGCGCCTGGTAAAGCTGCGCACCGAACGCATGCGCGAGGTGGCGCCCTTGCCTTTCGACCTGGGCACTCTGCAGGAAATCTGCTCGAAGAAACTCGGCCTCGGCGCACAGGAAACGCTGGACATTGCCCAATCCCTCTACGAAACCCACAAGGTCATCACCTACCCGCGCAGCGATTGCGGCTACTTGCCGCTGAGCCAGCACGGCGAGGCACCGAAGATTCTCTCCGCGCTGGGACGTGCCGATACGGCGGTCGGCGACCTGATGCCGCATATCGATCCCCAGCGGCGCTCGCGGGCATGGAACGATGCCAAAGTCAGCGCCCACCACGGCATCATTCCCACCGGGGCCGGCAAGGATGTGGGCCAGCTCAGCGGCAAGCACCGCGCGGTGTACACCTTGATTCGCGCACGCTATCTGGCGCAGTTCCTGCCCAACCACGAATACGATCGCACTCAGGCGGATTTCGACTGCGCCGGTTTTGCCCTGCGCGCGGTGGGCAAAGTGGTGATCGAGCCAGGCTGGAAACGCGCCCTGCCCGAAGCACTCGCACCCACCAAGGGCCGCGAAGCGCCAGCGCCCCAGGCCCTACCGGCGCTGGTGCAGGGCCAGGATTACGCAGTAGCCAAGGTCACGCTCAAGGACCTGTGGACCCAGCCACCCAAACCCTTTACCGAAGGCGACCTGATCAAGGCGATGAAAAACGTGGCCAAACTGGTGGAGGACCCGCTGCTCAAGCAAAAGCTCAAGGACACCACCGGCATCGGCACCGAAGCCACTCGCGCCGGTATTATCCAGGGGCTGCTCGACCGCGGTTACCTGGTCAAGAACGGCAAGGCGCTGGCCGCCACGCCAGCGGCATTCAGCCTGATCGACGCGGTGCCCCGCGCCATCGCCGACCCCGGCACCACCGCCATCTGGGAACAAGCGTTGGACATGGTGCAAAGCGGTGAAATGAGTCTGGAGGAATTCGTCGCCAAACAGGCGGCCTGGATGAGCAAGCAGGTGGCGCGTTGCAATGGCCTGCGCATGACCATCACCGGCCCGGCCAGCCCGGCAGGCCGAGGAGCGACGCCGTGGAAAAACAAACGCAAGGCAGCCGCTCGCAAGACATCGACCAGCCCAAAACGGGCAAAAAAACCGGTAAATAGCGGATAAACACCAAAAAAAGCGGGCCAGTGACGTTTTTCGACAGGTTTAACGCCGCATTGGTCCTTGCTAGCACGCAGGCCGTCTAGGATTCTGTAGGGGTTGCACTGAATTCCTGATAACAACAACACCGGAGTGGCCGCCATGAAAACCGTTGCACAGCTGCTGAAAGCCAAAGACCAGAAAAACCAGGACGTCCACACCATCCAATGGGATCACACTGTGTTTGAAGCCCTGATGCGGATGTCGGAAAAAAACGTGGGGGCATTACCGGTCGTCCGAGACAACGAAGTGGTGGGCATCATCAGCGAGCGTGACTACGCGCGCAAAATCATGCTTAAGGGCCTGTCGTCGCTGACCACCAAGGTGCACGAGGTGATGAGCGCGCCGGTGATCACGGTGGATACCCATAAACGCGTCGAAGAATGCATGAACATCATGACCGACAGTCACCTGCGTCACCTGCCCGTGGTCGAAGACGGCAAATTGCTGGGCCTGCTCTCTATCGGTGATCTGGTCAAGGAGGCCATCGCCGAGCAGGCTGACCTGATCAGGCAACTGGAGCAGTACATCCGCGGCGAATAGGAGAAACCATGCTCGAATCCCTGGCGCATCAGCAGGACCACCTCGACACCCTGTATCGGGCCATGGCCGATCGGCGCTTTCTGGTGTTGACCGGTGCAGGCATCAGCACGCCCTCAGGCATCCCGGACTACCGCGACCGCGAAGGCGTGCGCCGAGGCAAGGCGCCGATGATGTACCAGGAATTCCTGGCCACCCCGCAGGCGCGGCGGCGTTACTGGGCGCGCGCCATGCTGGGCTGGCCGCGCGTACGCGTCGCACAACCGAATGCAGCGCATCGGGCGCTGGCGACGCTACAACAACGCCGGCGCATCAGCGGGTTGATTACGCAAAATGTCGACGCCCTGCACGATCAGGCCGGCAGCCAGGAAGTGATCGAACTGCACGGCAGCCTGCACCGCGTGCTGTGCCTGGACTGCCAGCAGCGCAGCCAGCGCGATGCGATCCAGCATCTGATGGAAACCCAGAATCCCTACCTGGCGGGCGTCGATGCCGTACAGGCGCCCGATGGCGACACGCTGCTCGACCCAGCCTTCGAAGCGCGCTTTGAGGTGCCCCACTGCCCGCATTGCAACGGCGAACGGTTGAAACCGGACGTGGTGTTTTTCGGTGAGAACGTCGCCCCGCCTACTGCCGCCAAGGCAATGGCGGCGGTGGAACAGGCTGAAGGATTGCTGGTGGTGGGCTCCTCGCTGATGGCCTATTCGGCGTTTCGCTTGTGCAAGGCCATGGTCGAGCAAGGCAAACCGGTCATCGCCATCAACCTGGGTAAGACCCGAGGCGATGAGTTGTTGCAGGTAAAGATCGAAGGCTCGTGCGAGCAGCTTCTCCCCTTGCTGGCGGACCGTTTGCAGTAGCTCCCCTTCTCCACCGCAGCGACCGACCAGCGCAAAAAATGACGCTTGAGTCACGCCCCTGCCGTATCTCCCCGTCCCCACGACGAATTATGTAGTGAGCAAAAATAATCACTACATAACCGTTGACGTAACCTTTTTGTCCTTGCATGATCAAGGCGTCTCCCGGATCGGGAGCGTTGGTAACAAGCGTTTTGAAAGAGCTCGTCTGACCGCCGAGCTGTTTTTTCCGGATGTGCACTGCCCACAAGGCAGATTGATGAAGCTGACCGACCTCGAAAGAGCACGGTACAAGAAGCTCGAATGCTCCTTGTCTTCGTTATGAAAGCATTGCGTAGCAGTTCATCAGCAAGACTACATGCATCAGGTTCAAGACCCTGCCCGTATTCGGCAGACAGTTACTGACGCCCGGTTATTGAAGCCGGAGACAACTAAGCAGTTTTAACGGAACCAACTGATAGATCGCCAACTGGTCAAGGGGCTTACACATGAATCTGAACAACCAACCAACTATCGATGAATTGGCTGAGATGTTCGCAGCGCAGAAAGACACACTCGACGACCATATCCTGTGGATTGGCAAATCGGGCGAAGTCAAGATCGACTGCCTGGCGCCCCACACCGAAGAAGCCGAGTTCGACCGTAACAACCGTGAACTGGCGGCGCGCTTGAAGATGTATCGCCGCGGCCAGGGTTATGTCGGCAAGAAGGCCGCTGCCGATCGCAACTTTATCGAACAAGTATTCGACACACTTAACAATGCCTGGGAGTCTTTCAAAGACAGCTCTCAAGTAAAAGTGATTGATCGCTACTACTAGAAACACCTCGTTCAATGTGGGAGCTGGTTTGCCTGCGATAGCCATTAACGTTCAACAACAGTGTTGAAGTTAAAGTGTTATAACAGGCAAGCCATCTCCCACACTTGTTTGCGCCGCGGGTCAAAACGTTGGAAATCGGCCCTTGCCCGCCTCATCGCGAAAAATATCGAACATCACTTGTGCCGCCGCCGACAATTCATGCCCTGGCTTGGTCAGCACACCAATCGGTCGTTCGATCACCGGATCACGCAAGGTAATGCAATGCGCGCCAGCCTCCTCCATCTGCCTGGCGCACAACGCCGGCACGGCACTGACGCCCAAGCCGCTGGCTACCATTTTGCCCACAGTCGCCAATTGATGGCTTTCCAGTGCGACCGGCAGTTTCATCCGTAGCGCACCCAAATGCTCCTCCAGCATCACCCGGACCGTGGACGGCCGTTGCAAGGTGATGAAGGGGTGTTCCAGCAAGGTTTCCCAACCGATCTCGTCGCACTGCGCCAGCGGCGAATCCCCCGGCACGACCGCAATGAAACGATCCAGATACAACGGAGTAAAAGCCAGCGACGATCCTTCAGACGGCTCGAACGCCACGCCCAGCTCAACCTGGCGATCGCGCACCATCTCCAATACCTGCTCGTTGATCAAGTCGTGCACCGTCACGTTCACCTGTGGGTAACGCGCGCGGAATATCTTCAGGATCGGTGGCAACAGGTTGCCAGCAAACGACGGCATCGCCGCCACTGTGACGCGCCCGCGCTGCAACGTGAAGCGTTGGCGCAACTCATCCTCGGCGTTATCCCAATCGGCCATCAGTCGGCGCGCCAGGGGCAGCAGCGATTCACCCTCCGGGGTCAACGCCACGTTGCGTGTATTGCGGCTGAACAATCGCCCGCCCAAACCCTCTTCCAGGCCTTTGATGGTCAGGCTCAGCGCCGACTGGGAGAGGTGCAGACGCTCGCAGGCGGCAGCGAAACTCAGGCTCTGTGCCACGGCGAGGAAGGCACGCAGCTGTTTCACGGTCATGACGGTTCTCCGAGCGACGCTTCGACTATGCTGTTTTCTAAATCAATCAACCTTAAAAAACAACTTAACAAATCAATTCATCAGCGCAACACTCGGGCCATTGGCTGGCCCACAAACAATAAAAGAGGTGCATATGGCAGGTTTCGATAAACGCGTGGCGTCCTATGAAGAGGCGCTGGCAGGCCTGGAAGATGGCATGACGGTACTCGCCGGCGGCTTCGGCTTGTGCGGCATCCCGGAAAATCTCATTGCCGAAATCAAGCGCAAAGGCACCCGTGAGCTGACCGTGGTCTCCAACAACTGCGGCGTCGACGGTTTTGGCCTGGGCGTGCTGCTGGAAGAAAAACAGATTCGCAAAGTGATCGCGTCCTACGTCGGTGAAAACGCGCTGTTCGAGAAGCAGTTGCTCAGCGGCGAAATCGAAGTGGTGCTGACGCCCCAAGGCACTCTCGCCGAAAAAATGCGCGCAGGCGGTGCCGGTATCCCGGCGTTCTTTACCGCCACCGGCGTCGGCACCCCAGTGGCTGAAGGCAAGGAAACCCGCGAGTTCAACGGTCGCCCTTACCTGATGGAAGAATCCATCACCGGCGACTTCGCCATCGTCAAAGGCTGGAAAGCCGACCACTTCGGTAACGTGATCTACCGCCACACCGCTCAGAACTTCAACCCGCTGGCCGCTACCGCCGGCAAGATCACCGTGGTCGAAGTCGAGGAAATCGTCGAACCGGGCGAGCTGGACCCGGCGCAGATCCATACTCCTGGCATCTACGTCGATCGGATCATCTGCGGCACCTTCGAGAAGCGCATCGAACAGCGCACCGTGCGCAAATAATCCGCCTCCAGCCCGAACAATAAGGACACACAAAATGGCTCTTACCCGCGAACAAATGGCCCAGCGCGTCGCCCGCGAGATGCAGGACGGCTTTTACGTCAACCTCGGTATCGGCATTCCGACCCTGGTGGCCAACTACATCCCAGATGGCATGGAAGTCATGCTGCAATCGGAAAACGGCCTGCTCGGCATGGGTCCGTTTCCGACCGAAGACACCATCGACGCCGACATGATCAACGCCGGCAAACAGACCGTCACCGCGCGCATCGGTGCGTCGATTTTCTCTTCCGCCGAATCCTTCGCGATGATTCGCGGCGGCCATGTCGACCTCACCGTGCTCGGCGCGTTTGAAGTGGACGTGCAGGGAAACATCGCGTCGTGGATGATCCCCGGCAAACTGGTCAAGGGCATGGGCGGCGCCATGGACCTGGTGGCCGGCGCGGAAAACATCATTGTGATCATGACCCACGCGTCCAAGGACGGTGAATCCAAGTTGCTCGATCGTTGCAGCCTGCCGCTGACCGGTGCCCACTGCATCAAGCGCGTGCTAACGGACCTGGCGTACCTGGAAATCGAAAATGGCGCTTTTGTCCTCAAGGAACGCGCACCTGGCGTCAGCGTTGAAGAGATTGTGAGCAAGACCGCCGGTAAACTGATCGTCCCGGACCACGTTCCAGAAATGCACTTCCAGTGAGGACAGATTCCATGCAAGACGTCGTGATTGTTGCTGCCACCCGCACCGCCGTGGGCAGCTTTCAAGGTTCGCTGGCCAGCATCCCGGCTCCGGAACTGGGCGCTGCCGTGATCCGTCGCCTGTTGGAGCAGACCGGCCTGGACCCGGCCGAGGTCGATGAAGTGATCCTCGGCCAAGTGCTCACCGCAGGTTCGGGCCAGAACCCGGCACGCCAGGCCTCGATACTCGCCGGCCTGCCCCACGCGGTGCCGAGCCTGACCTTGAACAAGGTCTGCGGCTCGGGCCTCAAGGCGCTGCATCTCGGTGCCCAGGCCATCCGCTGCGGCGACGCCGACGTCATCATCGCCGGCGGCATGGAGAACATGAGCCTGGCCCCCTACGTACTGCCTGCCGCGCGCACGGGCTTGCGCATGGGCCACGCCAAGATGATCGACAGCATGATCACCGACGGCCTGTGGGACGCGTTCAACGATTATCACATGGGCATTACCGCCGAGAATCTGGTGGACAAATACGGTATCAGCCGCGAAGCACAGGATGCCTTTGCCGCCGCCTCGCAGCAAAAGGCCACTGCCGCCATCGAGGCCGGGCGGTTTGTCGATGAGATCACTCCGATCCTGATCCCTCAGCGCAAGGGCGACCCGATTACCTTCGCCGTGGATGAGCAACCGCGCGCCGGCACCACGGCCGAGTCCCTGGCCAAGCTCAAGCCGGCCTTCAAGAAAGACGGCAGCGTTACGGCGGGCAACGCCTCCAGTCTCAACGACGGCGCCGCTGCGGTGCTGTTGATGAGTGCCGACAAAGCCAAGGCCCTGGGGTTGCCGGTGTTGGCCCGAATCGCCAGCTACGCCAATGCGGGCGTGGACCCGGCGATCATGGGCATCGGTCCGGTCTCGGCCACCCGCCGTTGCCTGGACAAGGCCGGTTGGCAGCTCAGCGACTTGGATCTGATCGAAGCCAACGAAGCCTTCGCCGCGCAATCCCTGGCGGTGGGCAAGGAGCTGGAGTGGGATGCGGACAAGGTCAACGTCAACGGCGGCGCCATCGCCATCGGCCACCCGATTGGCGCCTCGGGTTGCCGTGTGCTGGTGACCCTGCTGCACGAAATGATCAAGCTCGATGCCAGGAAAGGCCTGGCGACCCTGTGCATCGGTGGCGGCCAAGGCGTAGCCCTGGCGCTCGAACGCAGCTGATAAAAGCGCAGCGCAGCTCACGTGTGGGAGGGGCTGCCCCTCCCACATTAGATCGTCATGGCTGGTCAGGGTGAGGCACTGCGAACTCCGCATTCCAAGCCATCACCGTCAGCCCTATTGCACGAGGCTTTGCGTTAATACGCCGGACCCGCTTTAATCGCCGCCAACGTCTCCGCCCCCCAAGGAACCGCAATGCGCCATCTGGACGGCAACCCTCGCCCGCTTCGCGTCCCGTTATTGATTCTGCTGGCTGGCCTGGTACTGGTCGGCTGCTCGCCCAAGGAGCATTCCCGCGCCGCCGCCATCAATGGCGAACAAGGCCGGGCCGGGGCACAACTGGCCTACGAACATGAATTGACCCTGGCCTTGCCCGGCGCCCTGCTCGCGCCGCGCATGCAGGCCACCCGTGAGGCTTGTGAATCCGCACGGTTCGGCGCCTGCAATATCCTCGGCATTACCGAAGACGGCAATGGCGGGGCAATCATCCTGCGGATCGCGCCGACCGGTGTGGAACCGATGGTCAGGCTGGCCGCCGAAGGTGGAACGCTCGGACAGCGCGTCACCACGGCCGAAGATCTGGCTGACGCGGTGGCTGATGTAGGTCGCCGCCGGGATCGCCTGCAAGCCCAGCAACAGCGCCTCGATGAACTGGCCCAGCGCAAAGACATCAGCGTCAGCGACCTGATCGCCTTGAGCAAGGAACAGGCGAGCATTGAAAACGAACTGCAGGCACTCGCCCAGGTTGCCGCCGGCCAGCAGCGCCGCCTGGACACCAACCGCGTCACTCTCAACTTCCGCTCTTACGACGGCGCGAACCAGTCGTCACGCTTGAGTCGAATGTTCAGCAACCTGGGCACTAACCTGGTGGACGGCACCGCAGACGCCCTGGAGCGCGCCAGCTATGTGCTGCCGTTCTTGATCCTGGCATTCCCGGTGGTATGGCTGTGGGTGTGGCTGTGGCGCCGGGTTGTGGTGAAGCGCAAAAACACCTGACGGGATTGAAATGACCAGCCCTCAGCGCTTCATGCAGCGCTGATAACGCTCATCCACGCGCTTGGCAAACCACGCCGTGGTCAGGTTGCGAGTGATCTTCGGGCTTTTGAGCACAATCCCCGGCAGAATCGCGCGCGGCATGGGTTTGCCCGCGGCCTTGTCGGCAAGCGCAAACACACGTTGGTACAGGGTGGTTTCCTCGAAATCCAACTGTTCACCTTGCTCCAGTTGGCTGCGGATGCTGGGGTTGCGCATGTCCAGCTTCGCGCCCAACGAACGCACCGCCAGCTCAGTGGTGCCGGGCAGCAATGAGCCGTAGCGTATCAAATCCCCATCCAGTGCCAGTTCGATCCCCGAAGCCCGACTGACCGCCGCCTGGAACGCCGCATTGCGGCTGGCGTACCACCCGGCGTTAAAGTCGGCGAAGCGGTACAGCGGCTGATCATAGTTCACCGGGTAGCCCAGCAAATGGGCAATGCCAAAGTACATGCCGCCGCGACGGGTGAACACTTCACGTCGGATCGAACCGTCCACGGTGTAGGGATAATTCCGCGCCTGTTTCTGCGCAAAGTCGATGCTCACCTGCATCGGTCCGGCCGTGTGAACCGGGTTGAAACCGCCGAACAGCGTCTTGCCCAACGGCACCATGCTGATGAAGTCATCGAAGATACCGCTCAGGTCTTTCTCCGTGCGCGCGGCGCTCAGGCGCTCGGCGTAGCTCTTGCCGGTGGGCGAATTCAGTTGCAATGCGCTGCGCACCACAAAGGCCGGCACATGCACCTTGCCGGCACGGCGCAAGATTTCATCCTGGGCGATTTTGCCCATATTGGGCACCGGCGGGTCGACCTGGAAGGTGGACTCCTGCTCGGTCACCGCCAGCACCGCGCAGATATTTTCGGTGCTCGGGTAAATTTTCTGGGTATCAAAGGCCGTGTAGATATCCTGGGCCCAGCCATTGCGGTCCGTAACGTTGGCCGGCAGCAACCGCACGATCTGCGCCTTGACCTCGGCTTCGCTGCGTTCCGGTTGCTGCGGACCTCGGGCGGTGGAGCAACCCGCCAGTACCAGCAAGGGCAAAAGGCAGAGGATCAGGCGGCTTGAATACATGAAGATTCCTTGAGTGACGGCGGGCCGTGAGTTGCACGTTTCGACAGGTAAGTCTAACCAGGGTTCGTGGGTTCGGTAGGCTAGCCCGTTACGACCGGATGTGACAGCTGCCGAAACATCCCACGCAAGCGCCGGATAAGCTCTACTCCCCTGCCCCATAAACCTCTGCAAAGTCCCTCGCCTGATCACACAGTGCGAGGGATTGCAGATGGTTTTTTTCGTTATGGCCCTGATTGATAGGGCCGCCTCATGATGGGCGCGACCAGCGAAGCCATTGGCTTTCTGGTACTCGCCGCCCTGGATGCAAAGACCCGCGACGTCGAGTCCGTGCTCAGGGATTTTCGCGGATGCCTCAATAGT
>NZ_JARVSS010000037.1:0-108410 GCF_030209095.1 Pseudomonas sp. lyk4-R2A-8 | reverse complement strand
CACGCTCCCGCGTGGGAATGCAGCCCGTGACGCTCCGCGTCGCCTGTGCGCAGTAGCCTGAGCTTGCGGCGCTGGGCGGGACGCGGAGCGTCCCAAGAGGCGTTACCACGCAGAGCGTGGGAACGATCAAAAGGCGTGGCCTGACGTGCTCAGTGCTGGGTTTTATGATCCAGGGCTGCATAGAAGTTGGCGCTTTGCTGCAGGTATTTCTGGGTATAGGCGCTGGTGCTGGAGGTGCGGCTGGTGACTTCCACGCTGGCGGCGGCCGGCAAGGCGACGGTGGCGGAAACAGCGGAAGCGGCGATGACGGAGAACAGATTGAAGTTCATGGCGGTAACCCTCGTGTACGTTTGGTGGTGTGGCCGGGGTGGCCTTGGAACCAAACGTACGCCCGAGGGCCGCGCCTTAGAAATGCTTTGAAACATTAGCCGCTATTAATACAATTAATACACAGGCTCAGGCCCCGCTGAACGGAGCCTGTGGCTTATTGACGCAGCAGGAACTTAAGGTCACTGGGTGCATCGATCGGCAATTTCTGCACGGTTTTACCCAGCAGGCCGGTTTTGAGGTCGCGCTCGATCACTACGATTTCATTGCTCTTCTGGTTGGCGATCAACAGGAACTTGCCGCTCGGGTCGAGGGTGAACTCGCGCGGATGGTCGCCTTCCACACTGCGACGCTGCAGCTCCTTGAGGTGCGCGGTGGCCGGGTCCACGCCAAATACGATGATCTGGTTGGCGGTGCCGCGATTACTCACATACAGGAACTTGCCGTCGCTGGAGGCATGCAACGCCGCGCCGGCCTTGTCGGACACCGGCTGCCCGGCGGCGTAGTCGACCAGTTGGGTCTGGGTCAGCTTGCCGTCGTTGTAATCGAACACCGCGACCTGGGCGCTCATCTCGGTGGTCAACCAGGCGTGTTTGCCGTCCGCGCTGAACAGCAGGTGACGCGGGCCGCTGCCCGGCGGCAGCTGCACCGACGCCGGATTGGCCGGGGTCAATGGCAATTCGTGGTTGGTCGTCGGGTCATACCGGTAGGCGAACAGCTTGTCCGCTCCCAGGTCCTGAACGAACACGTACTTGCCATCTGGCGATGAGACCACCGAATGCACGTGGTTGGAGGCCTGGCGTTCAGGGTTCACGCGGCTGGCCGGGTGCCCGCTCAACTGCACCGGCGCCGACAACTTGCCGCCGGCGTCCACCGGCAGGATCGCCAGGCTGCCGCCCGGGTCTTCCACCACAGAATAGTTGGCGACAAACAGGTAACGCCCGTCCGCCGCCACGCTGGAATGGGTCGGTTCGTTACCCAGGCTCTGCACCTGATTGACCAGGGTGAGCTGGTGATTTTTCGGGTCGATCGCGTAGCTGCTCACGCGCCCCACCGCATCTTTCTGGCCCGGACCATTTTCATTGACCACAAACAGATGCTTCTGGTCCTTGGATACGGTCAACCACGACGGGTTGTCCGCCTTGGCCGCCAGCACCGGTTTGCCTTGGAACTGCCCGGTACGACTGTCGAATTGCAGGCGGTAAATGCCTTCGCTGGTGCCGGCGGTGTAGCTGCCCACCAACAGTTCATAGGTGTCCGCCGGTGCTGCCTGCACCGACATCGCACCAACACTGCCGGCCATCAGCAGCGGCCAGAATCTACGCATCATCATGCTCGTCTTCCTCGTCGTTATTGTTGCCGGTGAAGGCGCTCATGCACACCAGGCGGTGTTCGCCCGACTCACCGGTGAGGGTCCAGCTTTGCAAGTTGTCGTCAAAAGCGGCGCTCTGCACCTGCGCCTGGCTGAACGACCAGCGCTTTTCGGCGCGGCCGTCCATGCAGGTGGTGCGCAGGCCGTTCTCGTCGAAGGTGAAGTCAAAGGCATGCAAGCCATCGATTTCGAGCATGTCGGCAGTGTGAAGTTCAGCGGGCAGGCTGGAAGCAGTCATCGGGATCATTCATCAGTCAAGAAAACCGCTGATGATAGGCCAATCCGCTGCGGCTTTGCGGGTTTTGTGTGGTTGAGGTACCCGGTTATGGGTCCCCTGCGCGGCCGCTTTGGCATCCTCGGCACAACTCCTCATGCCGCCATGGAATACACATGCCCGACTCAAGCCCCGCTGCGCTCTTCAGTCCTCCTTCCGCCTTGCCTGCCGGGGTGAATACCCCAGCCCTGGCGGTCGCACGCGAGTTCGCCGGTCTTCCGACCCTTGAGCAGGTGATTCAACACCAGCTCGCCACCGCCATTGGCCAGCGCTATCCGTCGCTGAGATTGGATCTGGCCGCGACTCAACTGGCGACCCCGAACGGCAAACAATGGTTTTTCCGTCCGCTGCTGTCAGTGGTGCATGACTACCTGGGCGGCGTCGTCAATCTGGACTTCAGCGATATCGGCAACCTCGGTTATTACCTGACCGACAACCCTCCACGCCAGTTGAAACTGCCCGGCACAACCGCAACGCGCATAGACATGAAGGTGATCGAAGGCCTCATCAAGGAGCTGAACGAGACCCTGCCGATCGGCTTACAGAACGCCATAGGCGACTATTGGCGCGACGACAGCAGAGACGACCGCTGGCGCTGGCTGGCGGACATGCTGATGGACACGTTGAGAATCGCCGCCCTGCGTCGCACCGACCTGGATGACCAGGCTCGGGACATGCTCGACCAGTTCATCGGCACGCCCGATCGTGAACAGCGCAGCGCCCGTCATGGCACCCAGGCGGTGTTTGCCTATTGCCTGGAAGCCACCCTGCGCAGCGCTGGCCGAAGCGTCACCGTACTGGGGCCGGAGCTGGTGCTGACGCGCCCCAGCCACGGCACGTCCACCGTGCTGCTGTGCAACCCCGGCGGGCAGATCGAGGCATTCACCTCGATGGACGCGTTGACCCAGGCCTGGGGCCAACGCCAGGGCGCGGGCTACCGCGTCGATGACATCCTCATCCGCCGTTATGAGCCGGACGCCAACGCCTTCGATCACGAGGCCGCCCTGCTCCTCAACCGGCAGTTGGAACAACTGGGCGCCCTGTCCCTGCCCGCCACCCAGGGGTTTGCAGCCTTGCAGGCAGAATACCGACGGATCGTCGATCCAGCGCAGTTCTTTGCCGACTCGCCGACCATCGCGCCCGACCTTCTCACGACCTTGCGCCCCCAACTTCCGGCCTGGTTGCAGGACGCCGACAGCGCCACCAAGGCCGAGTACGGTCGCTATAGCCTGACCTTGGCCAGCGCAAAACAACGCGCGGGCGGGCGTACTTTCCTCAGCGGCATCAAAGATATCAAGACGTTCACCGCCGACAACCTGCGAAACGAGCTGCGCCGCGATGCACTGCGCTTCAACTCGCCCGCCGAAGCCTCGGCGCTGGACCCCGACCAACTTGAGCTGACCTTCAGCGTCGCCGCCGGCTATCCAGGCACCGTAGGCGTCATCCAGCACGAACGCATGGGCCTCACCGAGCTGGCAGTCAATAACCTGTCCAGCCGCCCCAAGGGCCAGATGCGCATTAACCACCGCCAGGGCCTGCCGCTGCCGTCCTGGCTCACGCCCGACTATGTCACGGGAAGCGGTGGGCTGATCGAACGTGTCGACATCGGCCGGCATTATCCCGGGCTACTGCAGACCCAACTGCTCGGCGACGATGAGCAAGCCCGCGAACGCGAAGTATTGTTCGCCGATCAGGTGTCGGTACAGCTGCCGATGCTGGCCCTGGAACTGAGCCTGCAACACGCCAGCGGCATGACCCGCGCCGGCGCCCGACGCGTGGCGGCGCTGACGGCCAGGGACGTCGCCGACCAGCAGGACATCGTGATTCGCCATCTGGCCTTGTCCAGCCACCCTGGCGCCCATTCGGACCAGGTGGCGAACATGTACATCATCGAAGCCCGTAACATCGAGGATGGGCCGCATATCCTGTATCGACCGCTGTACCGAGAACCGCTTCGGGAGTTTCACAGCCGCGCGGCCTTGTTCGACGCCATTGCCGAACCGGGAGAGTTGCAATCGAGCGTTTTGCTCTGGCTGAACGACTCCGCGCGGCCGATCTACGCCAACAATGGATTTCATGAGCCGCATTACCTGCGCTTTGGCCAGGGCGATGAATTCAGCCCTGTGCGCACGCCGGAGCCTGCCACGTTGTCGGTCGATGGCCTGAACGACGAGTTGCACCAGTGCCTGCTCACCGGCCGCTTGATGCAGTACCTGTACAGCAGCAATGCCCAGGCGCTTGTGGCCCAGGCTGATCGCACATCGGTGTCCAACAGCGAAAGCCGTTGGCAAGTACTGCTTGAGGGCGGTGGGTTGCTGTTCGGCAGCGTGTTGTACCCCTTACTGCGCGGCCCGCTGCTGCTGACCGCCTGGCTGGCCACGCTGTACGCAGGCCTTGAACACGACGTCCAGGGCCAGGAATCCACGGACCCGCAGGTCCGGGAACTGGCCACGGTCGACCTGCTGCTCAACCTGGGCCTGGCCTTGCTGGAGGGCCCGCCATTGCCGACGGTGGCGCATGTCGCCACAGGTACCCCGCGCAAGTCCTCCCTGCCGCTGCCGCCGCATGTTGCCAAGCAATGGCCCGTTCCAGCTGCGCCCCATATTCATCAAGGCGCGGTGGCATTGCCCGGCGTATTGCTCGGCGCCGACACTGCGCCGCTGGACTTCAGCTTCGCCCACGCGCGGCAGCGCTTGACGGCCAGCCAACGCGCGCGCCTGGCCGGCTACAAGGCGCAGCGCCCACGGGTGTTGCCTGCCCCGATATTGCACGGGCCGCGCAAGGGCCTGTATGTGGTCGACAACCTCTGGCACGCCCTGGTAGACGGCCAGTGGTATCAGGTGGAACTCGAACCTGGGAACGGCGCGGTGATCATCGTCGACTCGCTCGATTCCGCGCGTCGCGGCCCGCACCTGCGTACCGACGGCCAGGGCACCTGGACCCTCGATACCCGCCTACGCCTGCGCGGCGGCATGCCGCCCAGACGTATTGCCGAGCAACGCCGACGCAAGGCTCAGAGAGTCACCGAGCTTGAAGCCGACTACGCGCAGTTCCTGGGTCAGCAGGCCACGCAGAACCGGACAGTCGAGGTCGCCCAGGCGGTCATGGAAAGTGCGCAGCAAGACACGCGATACACCGATGCACAGCGTGCCGATACGCGCAGGCGCTTCGAAACCGCCCTGGAACAACAAACCCGTTCGTACCAAAAGATTCTCGAAGGTGCACAGGAAAGGCGGGAGCTGGACATCCCCTTGTCAGCGCAAACAGTGGCGGTACTCCTGGAAAACAGCGTCAACAACGCACGAAAGCTGGTGGTGGTCGCCGAAGCCGACCGGCAAGCGCTCTACAGGGCGAACAGCAAATTCACCGTCCAGGGCGCCGAATTCGATCTGGCGGTGATGCTCGATCCCGAAGGCCATGAACAGTTCATCAAGGCATTGCTGGACATCAATGAACGCTCGATCCACTGGCTGCAAGCCAAGGACCGTCACCTCAACGAACTGCTTGGCCAGGGAACCCCTGGTGCGCAAGCATTTACGCGGTTGACGGAAGGTCGGCCGCAAGAGATCAGTGCGCTGGCAATCCAGGACCTGCAGATTCGCACGCTCAAGCTGCAGGTCATCAAAGAAGATGCGCCGGCGTTTCAGGCTTTGGACGCCATCGTGTCACCGCTGTCGCAACACGTGCGTACCCATAGCGAGCTCAACACCCTGGAGTTGACTGCCGGTGACCGGGTGAGCGTATTGGACAGCCTGGTCGAACACTACGGCCGAGCGTTGGACGCCTTGCAGGGGCTAGGCATCGTGGCCGTGCAGGCCCCTGATAGACCGTATTCGAACCGGCTTTTCAAATTGATTGAGGCGCTGTACCTGGATGTCACCCGCAGACTGGCCGACGAAATCAAACCCGTCGCCCAACCGCGCGAACGCCGGCCCGGACGCCCTCCGACCGCACCAGGAAGGCCCCAGAAAAAAGTCATCAGGACGCGCAAGAAAGGCACGTTTATCGGCGACCTGAAACCGGCGGGAAGCACCTTGCCGATAGAGGTCGTCGAGGTCAGGTCCGAAGACAACGATCAATTGCTGAGCATGTACTCGCAGAAAGGTGAGGTGTGGGATGAAATCCTGCAGCCCGCTGCTGCGCGCCCACCGTCCGCCGTGCGCAGCCTTAACCTGGTCAAGGGCGAGGCTCGCAAGCTGCTGGCCACGCTGGACGAGCACCTGCGCCGCGGCAACGAGTACCGCAGAATTTCCCGACACCCTGAAGAAGTGCAGGAGTTCATGCAGCATCAAAGCGACCGCTTCAACAGCCTCGCCACGGAGCTGGATCAGGCCATCCAGGCGTTGCCTGAAATAGACCGCAATAACGCCGATCGGGCATTGGTAACGCACCTGCTCGAAGCCGGCGCTCGGCTGACGGCCAAGGGCGACGAACTGCGCCTGCAACTGTGTCTGGACCTACCGCCCACCCATGCAAACCTTGAATACCTGATCGAGCAAAAGCAGGTCGGTGTGGCCCGGTATGGCGAGCGCGTGCCTCTGAGTGGCGAGCGCCGGGATTTCATTCAGGAATACGCGCTGACAGACCCGCAAGGAAAACTGTTGTGGTACGCGCACTTTCACTACGCCAATGCCGACACCCCCAAAGCCGATTACACCGTCGCGCACCTCAAAACCAAGGAGCAGCGCAAGCAAAGCTACTACTCACTGCTGGCCAAGGCTGACACCCCCCAGGCCGTGGTGAACGTGCACCGTGGCCTGATCGGCAAGGCCCTGGCCGAGCGCTGGTTCCTGCCGTTGGCGTCGTAACGGCGCGATATACCCGCTCAAGACTTATAAAGGACTATTTCATGCCCACTCCAGATACCCGGATCCTGGCGCAAGCCGTACACGCGCAATTTGCCGCGCGACCTACCTTGCGCTCGGTCACCACACAGATGTTGGCCGACAACCTGCGGGATAAATACCCGCCTTTGACCCTGCCCGCCTCCGCCCTCTACCTGGCCCACCCGCGTGACGGCGGCGGCCGCGCCTTGGCGCCGTTGGTGGAGGTCGCGCTGACTTACCTTGCCGACGGCTCACTGCCCGACCTGTCAACGCGCGGCGGCCTCGATGCCTACTTGAGCGACGCCAGCGGAACACGCCTGGTTTATGACGCGCAAGGCTCGCGCGCGTATGACCTGACCGTTATCCAGGATGCAATCCGGGAGCTGCCCTTGATCCTGCATGTAGGTTTTCAAGAAGCCTTGAGCGTGTTCTGGAGCGAGGACGACGGCAGCGGTAACACGCGCTGGCAATGGCTCGCCGGCGTGTTGCAGGGCGTGTTTCGGGGCTGCACGATCAACCAGCCCGGGACCGACCCCTTGCAACTGCGCACCCTGACCAGCCTGGTCCGCTACCCCGCACGGGAAACCCGCAATCGACAGGCATGGCCCGGCAGCGCCGTGCATGCTTATTGCGTGGAAACGCGCCTGGAACACGACGACGTCACGCTCACGCTACAGGGCAGTGAAATCCTCATCGTCAGCGGCGAACGGGTCTGGCTGTATAGCCTGCCGGGCCAACTGGAAGCCTTTGCCAGCCTGCAAGCCTTTGGCCTGGCATGGGGCGAACGCATGGCGCAACGCTACAACGCCGAAAAGATCACCTGGCGCCAATACGAACCCGATGGCGACCTGTTCGAGGTGCAAGCGGCGCTGGTGCTCAACCAGCAACTGGAAGACCTTGCCGCGTTCGATCTGCGCGTGCAGACCACGCCAATCGAACTGGCCGCCCGATTGGCCGCGCTCACCGATCCGGCGCCCTTGTTCATTGCGCCTGGGTCGACGCCTGCGCCGTCGCTGGAGGCAGTCCGGGCCGCGCTTCCCGACTGGCTCAAAAACGCCTCGACGGCCGACCGACTGGCCTATCGCCAATGCCTGCTGGAGCAGGCCAGCCTGCAGCGCCTGAACCCTGGCGAACGGTATCTGGACGGCATCGAGACGCTGCGCAGTTTTGCTGCCAAACGCTTGAACCAGCAATTGTGCCGGGGTCGCAATGCCGCCCTGAACCTGGAGGAAACCTGCACCGATGACGCCACGTTGGCCTGGCGCGCCGAAGACTTGCAACTGGTCTTCAAGGTCGCAATCGGTACGCTGCAGGGCGGTTACCTGGAAACGGTGACGATGAGCCTGGTCGACCTGGCCCTGAAAAACCTGGCGGGCAAGCCCAGCGGCAACGTCACCCTGCGCCACCGCGAGAGGCGGGAAATCGAAGCGTGGCTGACCACCGATTACCTGATGCAGATGATCGAACAGGTCGACATTGGTCGCTATTATCCCGCCTATTTGCGCGAACACCTGCTGGACGACAATCCGCAGGCGCAGAAACGCCAGCAATTGTTCATTCAACAATGCCCGGTGCAACTCAAGACCCTGGCACTGGAGTACAAAATCAAGGGTGAAGGCGGACTGACCCGGCGTGGTTTCCAGTGCGTCAGCGCGGTGGTCGAGCCCGTTCGCGCCCAACGCTGCGTCGGCGACGATGAAATCATCATGCGCGTGCTGGCCTTCAGACGAAAACCCGACGCCCACGCCGACGTCGTACAAAACATGTTCATCATCGAGCCGCGCAATGCGGATGCCGGACCGCATGTGCTGTATCGCCCGGCCTACGCTCAGTCACTGCTGGAGTTTGCCAGCCGCGAACAACTGCTCAACGCTATCGCCGCGCCTGGCGAGTTGCAAGACAGCGTCCTGACCTGGTTGCCGGATAACGCCAGGGCGATCTACAGCAACGGTGGTTTTACCGAGCCCCATATCATCCGTTTCAGCCTGGGCTCCGAATCCGACGTATTGCCCGGCGTTCCCAGCCCCGCCACGCTGGCGCCGGCAGACGATCGCAGCGCGGGCGAGATACTGGGTTACCTCAGCAATGGCCGGTTGATGGAGTACCTGTTCGGCAGTGAGGCGCGCCAGTTGGTGGACCTGGCGCAGCGCCAGTCGACGTCCAGCGCGCAAAGTCGCTGGGCGCATCTGCTCGAAGGCGTGCAACTGGGTTTCAACACGCTGCTGGTGGTGATACGCGGGCCGTTGGCCGCCGCCGCGTGGATGCTGCAACTGACGCAGAGCCTTAGCCAGGATCTGCCGGCGCTGCAAAGCGATGACCCGGTTGCCCGAGAGCTGGCCTGGGTCGACGTGCTGTTGAACATCGGCATGCTGCTGGTGCATCAGGGCCAGGCGAGCGAGGCAATGGTAGAAACGGAGCACCGCGCGCAAACCCTCGCCCAGCTGCCGTTACGTCGACGCCTTGGCGACCCCGTCAGCCACCCTCAAGCGCAAGTGCACTACGCAGGCACCGGCGTGCCTTCCGAGCCGCCCGGCGGGGGGCGCACGCCGCTGGACTTCGACCGCTCCCTGGCCAGTGACAGCGCTTCGGCGCGGCTACTGGAAAAACTGCTGGCGGTCAGCCGGCCCTGGCCAAAGCCTGCGCCCGCTGCCGTCGATATCGGCCCGTTCCAGGGTTTGTACAGGATCGACAGCCTGTGGCATGCCTCGGTGGGCGGCCTGTTGTTTCGCGTCTCGATCGTACCGGGTGTGGGCGAGGTGTTCATCATCCATCCACAAAAAACCGACCACCCCGGCATCAAGCTCAAGACCGATGGCAAAGGTCATTGGACGCTGGATCGAGGCCTGAAACTGCAGGGCGGTGGCCCCAAGCGTATTGCTGCGCTGCGCGAGGAGAATCGTGAGAAAACGCGCCAACTGATCAATCGCGCAGAAGCCCTCAACGCAGAAATCACACCGCAGATGGCTACGCTCAGGGAATCGATGACACGCATGGAAGAGGCTGACCAGGCCCTGGCCAGACAAGGACGCGTGCTGAATGTGGCGTGGAACCTGATGGACCAGGCCGACGTGCAGCAAAGACCGGCCCTGCAGGCCCGGCACACCCAGGAGATGCAACGGCACAGCGCGGCCCGCGCCCAATTCGAAATCCTTATGCAGACCCTGATCGAACGCTTCGAGCACACCTCGCGGTTGCGCCAGGAGGCCATCCAGGTCGGCCGCGACCTGGAAAAGTTCGGCGGCGCCAGGATGCACGTGCAGGAACGCGCCAAGATGCTGAAGCTGATCTGGGAGCAGCAATTCGTCATTCACACCTATCTGCGTAACTGGACCAACTCCCTGCTGTACTCCAACCGTGGCGAGCCGATGGGCCATCTGGAAAAACGCATGCTGGTCAGTTACGTATTGGGCGATCCCGGTGCTTACAACGAACATGTCAGCCGCAGCATCGAAATGGCCGATGCACTTGAGCGTATGGGCCAACTCGCCAGTGAGATGGAAACCACCCTCGATCAACTGGAACAGGATTCCGGCGCGGGTCGCGCGATCCGTCAGGATTTCCTGGCGATGATCAATCCGAGCACTTTCTTCAACGAGAACATGCGCCTTAGGGCGCTATCGGCGCTGGCCGGAGTGACGGCCGTCGTTTCCGACAGCCGGTTGCCACCCCAGGAGGCGCTGTACGTCAAGCGCCTCAACAGCCTCGATATTCATCAGGCGGTGCAGTCGCACATCGCCGTGCGCAGCAGCGACGGGTTTCCTCTCGATGAGCAACGCAACGTCTATGAAAGCCTGCTCGGCCATTACAACGAGTACGAGAACGGCATTCAGGCGCTCAAGGCCATCAATCCGCTGCGATTGCCGTCCAGTTCCGAGCGTTTTCTACAAAGCCTGCGGTACGCACAGGCATTGGCGCAAAACGAATTAGAAAGCGTGGTGCGCAAACAGGAGGCCCTGGCGGTCGAATTGCCCCTGTCGAAAACCCTGCGGGCGAAGGCCCCCACCACCAAGGTATTCCGCACCCGCGGGAAAGACTATCTGGTGGGCGATTTCAAACTGACCGATGCACAGGAGGAGCAGGTGACCATCACCGACGCCTTCACCACCAGGGCCCTCACTACCTTCAAGAAAAGCGGCGACGGTTGGGCGCAAGTCGTTGAAAAAGACCCGGACGCGCCAGTGACGAGCCCACCTAAAATCGCCTTGGCCACCCTGCGCGAGCAAGGCCGTGGATTGATCAACCAACGAGCCGCCATCGAGCAGGTCATCAGCGCCCAGCAGAGTGAACTCGACGACCCTGTCACCCGCCAGGCCATCAACCCGGCGGACTGGGAGGAGCTGCTGGGCGGCCAGGCCCGTGAACTGGACGCGGTGGCCGACGAACTGGCCCACCATTACCCCGAGGCGTCCACAGACTTGATCGAGGAGTTTCGCGTCAACGCCCGGGACATGCAGCGCAAGGCCGTACAGGTGTGCAGCGCCGCCTACAAGCGGCAGTGGCCGACCCAGGCAGGCATCGAGTACTTATGGCGCAACCAGCAGATCGATATCAACCTGACCAGCCTGGCGGACCCGCAACGGCCGACCCTGCGCGGTGACTTTTTCACCGAGTACGCGGTGTACGACAAGGTCGGCAAGCCACCGAAGGTGTTGTGGTACGCCCACTTCCACTACGCCACGGCGCAGGCGCCGGCCGCCGCGTACACGCGGGCGCATTTGAAATTGCCCGAACAGCGCAAGTTCACCCAGAAGGACCTGCTCAAGGAGCATGTGCAGCAGCAGTTGCAGGCTCACGGAGAACCTGGCGCGGTGCCGCTGCGCAGCATCGTCTACGCGCTGATCAGCCCGCCCGTGGACCAGCTGTTCCTGGCCATCGCACCCCGCCCATGAAGCGTACGGCCCGTGCTCTGAAGCACGGGCCGCTCAAGGCTCAGTGGGCGAACAGCGAATTGCCCTTCTGCCCGGCCAGCTTTTCCGGTTTGATCAGGAAGCGCGCCAGGGCCGGCAGCAGCCACAACGCGCCGAACATGTTCCACAGCAGCATGAACGTGAGCATCAGGCCCATGTCAGCCTGGAACTTGATCGCCGAGAAAATCCAGGTACACACGCCGATCGCCAGGCACAGGCCGGTGAACAGCACGGCTTTGCCGGTGGACTTGAGCGTCTGGTAATAGGCTTCCTGCAGCGGCAGGCCCGCGCGCAGGAAGCTTTCCAGGCGGCTGTAGATGTAGATGCCGTAATCCACGCCGATCCCGACGCCCAACGCCACCACCGGCAGGGTCGCGACCTTGACGCCGATGCCCATGAACGCCATCAGCGCGTTGCCCAGCACCGAGGTCAACACCAGCGGCAGCACGATGCACAGGGTGGCCGCCCAGGAACGGAAGGTGATCATGCACATGGTCGCCACGCACAGGTACACCAGGATCAGGATGATCAGCTCCGACTCCTTGATCACCTCGTTGGTGGCCGCTTCGATGCCGGCGTTACCGGCGGCCAGGATAAATTCCAGGCCGTCCTTGTTGTTTTCCCTGGCGAATTCCTGCACCGCATGCACCGCGCGGTCGAGGGTCTCGGCCTTGTGGTCGTTGAGGAACACCAGCACCGGCGCGAGGGAACAATTGTTGTTGTACAGGCCGTCGGCGCGGGCGATGGAGTTGTTCAGCACATCGGGGTTGCGCGACAGGGTTTCCCATTTCAGGTTGCCCTCGTTCATGCCCTTGATCATTTGCTTGGACACGGTGACCAGCGAGATCGCCGACTGCACGCCCTCGGTGTTCTGCATCTTCCACATCAACTGGTCGATGGGCGCCATGGCTTCATAGCGCGAGCAGCCTTCGGCCTTGGTCTTGACCATCACCACCAGCACGTCGGAGCTGGTGGAGTAGTTGCTGATGATGAAGTTGTTGTCTTTGTTGTAACGCGAGTCCGGGCGCAGTTCCGGCGCGCCCTGGTCGAGGTCGCCGATCTTCAGGTGCTGGCTGTACCAGAGGCCGCCGCCGAAAGCGACCAGGGCCAGCAGGATCGAGACCGGCGCGACTTTGGCACTGGCGAACCTGGACAGCAGGCGCCAGAAACGATGCTCACGATGCGCATCCTTTTTACTGCGCTCGATGGCGCGTTTGCTGATGCCGACGTAGGAAATCGCCACCGGCAACAGGATCAGGTTGGTGAACACGATCACCGCCACGCCGATGGAGGCGCCGATGGCCAGCTCGCGGATCACGCCGATGTCGATGATCAGCAGGGTGATAAAGCCCACGGCGTCGGCGAGAATGGCGATCATGCCCGGCAGGAACAACTGGCGGAACGTGCGGCGCGCGGCGGTCAGGGCGTTGTCGGCGTCGCTCGATTGCAGGGCGATGCCGTTGATCTTTTGCACGCCGTGGGAAATGCCGATGGCGAAGATCAGGAACGGCACCAGCATCGAGTAAGGGTCCAGCCCGAAGCCCACCGCATGCATCAACCCCAGCTGCCAGACCACCGCCACCAGGGTGGTGATCAGCACGGCGATGGTGCTGCGGATACACCAGGTGAACCAGTACAGCAGCACCAGGGTGATCATGAAGGCGATGCCGAAGAACAGCACGACCATGATCAGGCCGTCGATCAGGTCGCCGACCTTCTTGGCAAAGCCAACGATATGGATTTTCACGTTGGGGTTTTGCGCTTCGAACTTGGTGCGGATCTTGTCTTCAAGCTCGTGGGAAAACTTCTGGTAATCCAGGGCGAGCAACTTGCCCTGGTCCTGCGGGTCCGGGTACGACTCCAACAGCGGAATATCGACGATGCTCGACTTGAAATCGTTGGCCACCAGGCGCCCGACCTGGCCGGACTTAAGCACGTTGTTGCGCAGTTGATCGAGGCTTTGCGGCGAGCCGTTGTAGCTCTGCGGGATCACCTCACCACCGGCGAAGCCTTCTTCGGTCACTTCGGTCCAGCGCACGCTGGGGCTCCACAGCGACTTGAGGCCCGAGCGGTCGACGCCGGAGATATAGAACACCTCGTCGTTGATCTGCCGCAGAGTCTCCATGTACTCCTTAGTGAAAATGTCACCGTCCTTGGCTTCCACCGAGATACGCACCGTGTTGCCCAGGTTGGCCAGGTCGTTGCGATGCTCCATCATTTTTTCGATGAAGGGGTGCTTGAGGGGGATCATTTTTTCGAAGCTGGTGGACGGGCGAATCAACGTCGCCTGCCAGAACAAGAACACACTCACCAGCAGGCAGATCACGATCACCGCCGGGCGATTATTGAAGATCAGGCGCTCAAGAAAGGTCGCTTTATCGTTGTGATGACTGCTCATGCTTTCTCTGCCTTCTTATTGTTTTTCGAGTTCGGCGCCCGTTGGCCTGGCGACGCGAACGCCGCCCTGCCCGGCCAGAATCAGGTTGCCATTGCCTGCGGCGGTCACCGCCGAGAGGGAGATGCGGTCCGGGCGGTTGAACACGCTGAAGGTCTGGCCGTCGTCGTGGCTGACCACCACGCTGCCGCCGTTGCCGACCACCACCAGCGAGCCATCCTCCAGCAAGGTGGCGCCCGACAGACCGAACTCCAGGGCGCCGCGCGCGGCGTTGAGCTCGACCTGCTCCCACGTGCCGCCGAAATCCGTGGAGCGGTAAAGGTTGCCGCGCAAGCCGTAGGCCAGCAGGGTTTGAGGTTGTGCGGTGCCGATCACGCCAAACAGCGAGCCCTCGTAGGGACCTTCGAGTTTTTCCCAGGTCTGGCCGTCGTCGCTGGAACGGAACATGCTGCCCTGCTCGCCGACGATAAACAGCCCGGCGTCCTTGATGGCGGCGATGGCGTTGAGGTGGAACTGGTCTTCGTTGTCGAGGCGGTCGCTGACGTCTTCCCAGCTCTTGCCGCCGTCGTTGGTTTCCAGCAGCGCACCGTAAGCGCCGACGGCCAGGCCGTGGCTGGCGTTCTTGAACCACACGTCGAGCAACGGCGCTTCGCGCTTGAGGTCTTGATACTGCTGGGTCCAGGTGGCGCCGCCGTCGCTGCTGGCGAGGATCTGCGCATCGTGGCCGACGGCCCAGCCGTGTTTGTCATCGACGAAAAATACAGCGGTAAGCAGTTGCCGGGTGGGGACCTTGGCCTGGGCCCAGGTGGCGCCCTGGTCATCGGAATAGAGGATATGCCCGCGATCACCGACCGCCACCAGGCGCTTGCCGGCGTGGACTACGTCGATCATCAGGCCTTTGGCGGCCTTGGGGGATTCAATCGCAAACACCGCGGCGGCGGGGGTATCGCTGGCGGCCTGGACGGCGGTCGACAACGCGACAGCCCCAAACAGCGAGAGCGCTGTGGCCAGCAACGCAACCCTGCGTGCGGCGCGTGGGCGGCAGACAACCCAACCCATGACAGGCTCACTCATAGACCTTTCTCCCATTTATTATTGTTAGGTCTTGCCATCCCGGGCTCTGAAACCTGCAATCTAGAGCGCCTGGAGGAAGCAGGGGCCATCCTATCGGGCTTTGGAATCGTCTGACAATCAGCGCTACGTTATCTTTTGTTAACTGGCGGCGTTTGGCCATGTGGTGAATATCGCCGCATTCGTCAGGCTGATTGTGCCGGGCTATCTGAATTTTTATTCCATCTATTGAATTATGAGAATTTTTATTCCATTAATAGCCGCTCTCACAACAATAATCCAAAGGATCAAAGGCTATGCGCGAACTCGGAATCGGCCTGATCGGCACAGGCTTTATGGGCCGTGCCCACGCCCTGGCGTTCAATAACGCCCGGGCGGTATTCGAACTGCCGGTGCACCTCAAGCTGGCCGCCCTGGCCGACGCCGACACCGAGCGTGCGCAGCGCTGCGCCCACGCCTGGGGCTTTGCCAAGGCCCATGGCGATTGGCAGGCGCTGATCGAAGACCCGGCCGTGGATGTCGTGGCTATCACCACACCTAACCACTTGCATTACCCCATGGCCATGGCCGCGATTGCCGCCGGTAAAGCGGTGTACTGCGAAAAACCCCTGGCCGTCAGCCTTGAACAGGCCGACGCCATGCGCCGTGCAGCGAGCACCGCCGGGGTGGTGACGCGGGTCGGTTACAACTATCAACACAACCCCATGATCGGCCTGGCGCGGCAGATGATCGCCAATGGCGAGCTGGGCGAGATCATCAGTTTCCAGGGTGAATTCAGCGAAGACTTTATGGCCGACCCGCAGTCGCCGTGGTCATGGCGCTGCGAAGTGGAACACGCCGGCGGCGCCCTGGCGGACCTGGGCAGCCACGTGTTGTCGATGGCGCGTTACCTGGTGGGCGAAGTGGCTAGCGTGTGCGCCGACACCCAGACCGTCCACCGCCAACGCCCTGCGGTCACCGGCAGCGCCGAACGCAAAGTCATCGCGGTGGACGACCAGGTGCATGCCCTGCTGCGCTTCACCAATGGCGCACGCGGCACGGTGAGCAGCAGTTGGCTCAAGCACGGTTATAAGAACCATCTGAGTGTCGAGATCAGCGGCACACAGGGCACATTGGCGTTCGATCAGGAACGTTTGAACGAACTGCGCCTGTGCCGCGTCGGCCAGGAAGGTTTCCAGCGCCTGCTGGCCGGCCCCGCCCTGCCCGGTTACGCCGCCTTCAGCCCGGCGGCGGGGCACCAACTGGGCTACAACGAATTGAAGACACTGGAAGTGCACGAGCTGCTCATGGCCGTGGCCGGCCAGGGCGCGGACGGCACTGACTTTGAAGCGGCGTGGGCCGTGGAGCGGCTGGCGACCGCGATTCGCCTGGCGGCCCGCGAGGAACGCTGGGTCAACGTAAACGCGGTCTGACACTCCACGCAAACCCTAAAGACTGACAAATAATTCTGTGGTGAGCAGGCTTGCCCTGCGCTGGGCTGCGAAGCGGCACCACACCCAGGCACCTCGGAGTGTCAGCTGAAACCACATCGCCTGGAATGGCTATCAAAGGTGGGAGGGGCTTGCCCCCTCCCACCTTTAGATCAGCTGCATACATTTACATCAGCGCAACGCGCGGCGCAGGACTTTGCCCACGGTGGTCTTGGGCAGTTCGGTGGTGCGGAATTCCACGTAACGCGGCACTTTGTAACCGGTCAGGTATTCCCGGCAGTGAGCGAGTATTTGCTCCTGGGTCAGGCTCGGGTCCTTGCGCACCACGATAATCTTGACCTTCTCCCCGGTCACGCCGTCCTCCACGCCAATCGCCGCCACTTCGGCCACGCCGGGGTGCAGGGCCACCACGTCTTCGATTTCGTTGGGGTACACGTTGAAGCCTGAGACCAGGATCATGTCTTTTTTACGATCCACCAGGCGGATATAGCCACGTTCGTCCATCACGCCGATATCGCCGGTGGCCAGCCAGCCTTCGGCATCCAGCACTTCGGCGGTTTCCCTGGGGCGTTTCCAGTAGCCCTGCATCACCTGTGGGCCGCGCACTTGCAGCTCACCCTGCTCGCCGATGTCGGCCAATTCGCCGTCCTCGCGCATAAAACGCACCCAAGTGGACGGCAACGGCACGCCGATGCTGCCGGTGAAGTCCATCTCGCGCATGCGCGAAATATCGATGGGGCTGATGCTCACCACCGGCGAGCACTCGGTGAGGCCATAGCCTTCGATGATCGGCAGCCCGGTGACTTCTTTCCAGCGCTTGGCCACAGCGGTGTGCGTGGCCATGCCGCCGGCGATGACCATGCGCAGGTCGGAGAAGTCCCGCGCGCAGAATTCCGGGTTTTCCAGCAACCCATTGAACAGTGTGTTGACCCCGGCAATCCCGTTGAAACGCTCCTTGCGCAGAATCATCTGCACCCGCTTCACATCCCGAGGGTTGGCGATCAGGATATTGCGCCCGCCCAGGCACATGAACATCAGGCAGTTCACCGTCAGAGAAAAGATGTGGTACAGCGGCAGCAAGGTCACGTTGGTTTCCTGCTTGTCCTGATCCAACTGGTCCCCGACCCACGCCTTGGCCTGCAACAGGTTGGCGATGATGTTGCGATGGCTGAGCATCACGCCTTTGGCATCGCCGGTGGTGCCGCCGGTGTACTGCAGAAACGCCAGGTCATCCAGATGCATGGCCACTGGCTGCGGGTCAAGCGCCCTGCCCTGTTGCAACGCCCGCTTGAAGCGCACCGAGCCACGCAAGGTAAAGGCCGGCACCTGCTTTTGTACGCGGCGCAGGATGAAGTTCATGGCGGCGCCCTTGAAGGTGCCGAGCAGGTCGCCGATGGCCGCGATCACCACGCGTTTGACGCTGCTGCCTTCGATGACTTTTTCCAGGGTGTGGGCGAAGTTTTCGAAGATCACCACGGTTTCGGCGCCACTGTCCTTGAGCAGATGTTTGAGCTCATGGGCGGTGTACAGCGGGTTGACGTTGACCACCACCGCTCCCGCCAGGATTGTGCCGAGCAGGCAGATCGGGTACTGCAAGCAGTTGGGCATCATCAGTGCCACGCGGTCGCCGCGCTGTACGCCCTGGGCCTGCAGCCAGGCAGCAAAGGCAAAGCCTTGCACCTGCCAGTCGGCGTAGGTCATTTCGGTGCCGATGCTGACGTAGGCGACGCGCTCGCGGAATTTTTCCAGGTGCTCCAGGAACACCTCGCGCAGTGAGGGGTAGTCCTCGATGCCGGCGTCGATATCGGCCGGGACGCCGGGCAGATAAGCGTCCAACCAGATGCGTTCGCGTTGTTCCAGGCTGATAGCGTTCATGGCGGTTTCCTTGTTGTTGTTTTTAACAGCGCTATTTTTCGACGATGGCGGTAATGCCCAGCCCGCCCGCGGCGCAGATCGAAATCAGGCCGCGGCCGCCGCCGCGCTCATGGATCGCCTTGGCCAGCGCCGCCAACTGCCGACCGCCGGTGGCGGCGAACGGATGACCGCAGCCGAGGGAGCCGCCGTTGACATTCATTTTGGCCCGGTCGATCGCCCCCAGCGGTGCCGCCAAGCCTAGCCGCTCGCGGCAGTAGTCGGGGTCTTCCCAGGCTTTGAGCGTACACAGCACCTGGGCGGCGAACGCTTCGTGGATCTCGAACAAATCGAAGTCGGCAAAGCTCAAGCCTTCACGTTGCAACATGCGCGGCACCGCATAGGCCGGCGCCATCAACAAGCCTTCGCTGCCGTCGACAAAATTGACCGCTGCCGTCTCGCCGGTACGCAAGTAAGCCAGCACCGGCCAACCGTGCTCGGCGGCCCAGGCTTCGCTGGCCAGCAGCACCACCGAGGCGCCATCGGTCAGCGGCGTGGAATTGCCGGCGGTGAGCGTGCCGCTCTGGCGGTCATAGGCGGGGGACAGGCCGGCGAGCCTCTCCAGGCTGGCGTCGGCACGCAGGTTATTATCCCGGGCCAGGCCACGATGGGGGCTGATCAGGTCGTCGAAGAAGCCGCGCTGGTACGCCGCCGCGAGGCGCTGATGGCTGGTGAGGGTCAATTCATCCTGGGCCAGGCGTTTGATCTGCCAGCGCTTGGCCATTTCTTCGCAGTGCTCGCCCATGGACAGGCCGGTGCGCGGCTCACCGTTGCGCGGCAGCAGCGGCTTGAAAAACATCGACGGACGGACCTTAAGCAACGCCTTCAATTGGTTACCCATGCCCTTGGCGCGATTGGCCGCGAGCAAGGTGTGACGCAGGGACTCGTTGATGCCGATGGGCGCATCGGAGGTCGTGTCGGCGCCCCCGGCGATGCCCGCTTCGATCTGACCCAGGGCAATTTTATTGGCCACCAGCAACGCCGCTTCCAGCCCCGTGCCGCAGGCTTGCTGCACGTCGTAGGCGGGCGTTTCGGGCGACAGCGTGGTGGACAGCAACGACTCGCGCGCCAGGTTGAAATCCCGCGAATGCTTGATCACCGCACCGGCGGCGAACTCGCCCAGGCGCTGGCCGTGCAGGTTGTAGCGGTCCACCAGACCTTGCAGCGCCGCCACCAGCAAATCCTGATTGCTGTCGTGGGCGTACACGGTGTTGGAGCGCGCGAAGGGAATACGGTTGCCGCCGATAATCGCCACGCGGCGGGTCGGCGCCGGGTTGAAGCTGTAGTGACTCATTGCAGGTTCTCATTGAAGGACAGCAGGCCGCGCAGATGGGGTTTGTCGCCCGCACCGTTGCGCACTTCGAAAGCGCGACGCGGGCCGCTGGAAGGTGGATTCCACAGCGCGACCTGGCCAGGCAGCAGGATCGGCAACTTGAATTCGCACCGCACCTCGGCGCGCTCCAGGCCACCCGGCGGTTGCTGGGCGGCGAGCGCGCGGCCCAGGGTCCACATGCCATGGGCGATGGCGCGGCGAAAGCCGAACAGCCTGGCGCCGATGACCGAGGTGTGGATCGGGTTGAAATCCCCGGACACCTTGGCAAAACGCCGGCCCAGGTCGGCCGGCAACAGCCACTTCTGGGTACGGACCCAGCTGTCTGAAGCCACGCCCAGCGCGTCCACCCAAGGTTCGCCGACCGGGTCCGCCACGCCCCGGCGCAGGTACAGGCTATCGCCCTCCCACACCAGCGCGCCCGCGCTGTAGGCACGAGTGGCGATGCTCAGGGCCTGCCCTTTAGGGTGAGCGACCCAGCGCTCGGCATACACCTCCAGCCGCAACGCCTGGCCTTCCCGCAGGCGTTGGTACTGCCGAATGCGGTTAGCCAGGTGCACCATGCCGCTGGCCGGGTACGGGAAACTGGGGCGGGTCAACAACATCAAGTGCAAAGGAAAGGCCAGCACATGGGGATAGGTCAACGGCACGCCCTGCTCGCGGCGAAAACCGCAGGCGCGGCCATACGCGGCGATACCCTCAGCCGACAGCTCCACCGCCGGGCGCACCAGGCGCGCCTTGGGCAGCAGCGGCGCGCCGTCCAGCTTGGGTTTGCGCAGTGCGCGCATACCATCCAGCAGCAGTCGCGTGCGTGACGGCGGTGGGTCGATGATTTGCGTCAGGTCGTCCATGGCATCAGGCTCCCAACAGGCTTTGGCCGCACACGCGCACCACTTGGCCGTTAACCCCGCCCGACGCCGGATGGGCCAGCCAGCCGATGGTTTCGGCCACGTCGATCGGCTGCCCACCCTGGGACAGCGAATTCATGCGCCGCCCTGCCTCGCGGATCATCAAAGGGATGCGGGCCGTCATCTGCGTCTCGATAAAGCCTGGCGCCACGGCATTGACCGTAACCTGCTGAGTCGCCGCGCGCGGCGCCAGCCCTTGTACCAGGCCGATCACACCGGCCTTGGAGGTGGCGTAGTTGCTTTGCCCGAGGTTGCCGGCGATGCCGGAAATCGACGACACGCAGACAATGCGGCCGCCAGGGTTGAGGCCCTCGCACTCCAGCAACGCGTTGCTCAAGCACAGCGGCGCCTGCAGGTTGACCGCCAGCACACTCTGCCACGCCGATTCGCTCATCTTGACGATGGTTTTGTCGCGGGTAATCCCGGCGTTGTGCACCACCACATCGAACGCGCCGTACTGGCTGACATGGGCCTGCAACAGCGAGGCGGCGTCGGGCGCGGTGATATCCAGCGGCAATGCCGAACCGTTCACTGCGCCGGCGGCCTGCTGCAGGGCATCGTGGGCCTGAGGCACGTCCACACAGACCACATGCGCGCCGTCACGAGCCAGCACCTGAGCGATGGCCAGGCCGATACCACGGGACGCGCCGGTGACCAGCGCGCGGCGGCCGGCGAAGGGTTTGTCCCAGCTGACCGTGACGTGGCCGTCCACCGGCGCGTGTACGCGCACCACTTGCCCCGACACATAGGCCGATCGGCGCGACAGGAAAAACCGCAGGCTGCTGTCCAGCGCGTCCTCAGCGCCCGGTGCCACGTACAGCAACTGCACGGTGATAGCCCGGCGCAGCTCCTTGGCCAGGGACCGCACCAAGCCTTCGAGGGCGCGTTGGGCGACGGCCTGGGGCAGATCCGCGCAGTGCTCCGGCGCCGTGCCGAGCACCACCACCCGCGCGTGCTGGCCGAGGCGTCTGGCATTGCAGTGGAAGAACCGGTACAGCTCGTCGAGTTGCTCCAGGCTGGCAAGCCCGCTGGCATCGAATACCGCGCCTTGCACCTTGACCGTAGACGGCGCGTTGAGTGTCGCCGGGGTGGCGGCAACTGTGTCGGTGTCGCTGAAAACCCGTTGCACCTGGGTCATCAGGCGCCCTGCCCCGGCGACAATCACCGGGTTCACCAGACTTTGCTGGCCGCTGCGATGACGCTGCAACGGCAAGGGCTGCGGCAAGCCCGCCGCCTGTGCCAGGCGACGGCCCCAGGGCGAATTGACGAAGGTTAGGTAGCTGTCACTCATATCAGCAATCACTCTCACACATTCTGATCGGGTTTTTCCTAGTTGACCGAGGCGTTTTCGCCCTGAGCCGTACGACGCTTGGTGGTCGGCTCCAGCGCCTGCTTGCGCTGTTGCAACGCCTCCAGCAATCCGAAGTCCTGGGGGAAGTCATCCACCTGGATGCCGTGATCGGCGTATTCCACGTAGCGGGCGAGCAAGGTCTCCTCATCGTCGCTGATCAGGTCCAGCGCCCGGGCCTTGACGCGCCAGGTGGCAAAGGCCGTGGCGGAGATCGGCAGCGGGTCGAGCACGCCTTGCTTGATCGCGGGCTTGAGCCGGGCGTCGATCAGCTCCACCTGGGGCAGCAAACGGAAGCCCAGTTCGCCATAAGCCAACTTGTCGATTTCCGGGCGCGGGATGTAGGAATCGGCCAGCAAGCGGTCGCGGGTGGCGCCGGGGGTCTGTACCGCGTCGGCGACGTCGGCCAACAGGCGGTCCGACGGTTTGCGCAAGGGCAGACCGAACGGAAAACTCATGGCCCGCATCACCCGCGCAACGGTTTTGGAGGGGTAATTGTCGAGCACTTCGGCCAAGGCTTCATGGGCGCGCAGCAGCGCGTCCTGGGCCGACCAATGCACCAGCGGCAGGTCCGCCTGGGGGCGGCCATCGTCCTCAAAGCGTTTAAGCACGCAGGACAGGATATACAACTGTGACAGCACGTCCCCCAGGCGCCCGGTGAGGCTTTCCTTGCGTTTGAGCGCACCGCCCAGCACGCCCATGGAAACGTCCGAGATCAGCGCCAACACCACCGACAGCCGATTGGCCTGGCGGTAGTAGGACGCCAGCGCCGGGTCGGTCTTGGCCGGTACGGAAATCAGCCGGCCGCCGGTCAGCCCATGTACCGCCGCGCGTACGGTATTGGCCAACACAAAACTCACGTGACCGAACATGGCGCTGTCGAACGCTTCCAGCGCTTGGCGCCGGTCCGGGTTGCGCGCCGCTTCCATCTCGCGGAACACATAGGGATGGCAACGGATCAGGCCCTGGCCAAAGATGATCAGGCAGCGCGTCATGATGTTCGCGCCTTCCACGGTGATGGCGATGGGGCTTTGCTGGTAGGCACGGGCCAGGAAGTTATTGGGGCCCATGCAGATGCCTTTGCCGGCGACGATGTCCATGCCATCGTTGACGATCATCCGCGCCCGCTCGGTGACGTGGTACTTGGCGATGGCCGAGATCACCGAGGGTTTTTCTCCAGCATCCAGGGACGCCACCGAGACCTTGCGCACCGCGTCGCAGGCGTACAAATGCCCGACCATGCGCGCCAGCGGTGCCTGCACCCCTTCGAACTTGCCGATGGGCAGGCCGAACTGTTTGCGCATGGCCGCGTAGGCCGAGGTGCCCCGCACCGCGACCTTGCCCAGGCCGACATTGGCCGAAGGCAGGGAAATCGCACGACCGGCGGCCAGGCACTCCATCAACATGCGCCAGCCGTTGCCGACCTGCTCGCGGCCGCCGATCACCCAGTCCAGCGGAATAAACACGTCTTTGCCGGTGGTCGGGCCGTTCTGGAACACCGCGTTAAGCGGCCAGTGCCGCCGGCCGCTGTTGACGCCGGGGTGGGAGGTGGGAATCAACGCGCAGGTGATGCCCAGCGAGCCGGGCGTGCCGAGCAGGCCGTCCGGGTCTTCGGCGCGGAACGCCAGGCCCAGCACCGTCGCGATCGGGCCAAGGGTGATGTAGCGCTTGTCCCAGGTCACCCGCAGGCCCAGCACTTCCTGCCCGTCATGCAGGCCCTTGCAGACGATGCCCACATCGGGAATCGCCCCGGCGTCGGAACCGGCGTAGGGGCTGGTCAGGGCGAAGCACGGGATGTCTTCGCCACGGGCCAGGCGCGGCAGGTAGTAATTGCGCTGGGCATCGGTGCCGTAGTGCAACAACAGTTCGGCCGGGCCGAGCGAGTTGGGCACCATCACTGAAATGGCCGCTGCCGAACAGCGCGTGGAGAGCTTCATCACCACTTGGGAGTGGGCGTAGTGGGAGAAGCCTTTGCCGCCGTATTGCTTGGGAATGATCATGCCGAGGAAACCGGCGCTCTTGGTGTACTGCCAGCCTTCGGGGGACATGTCCTGCCAGACCTGGGTGGTTTCCCAGTCGTTGGCGATGTCGCACAGGGTTTCCACTTCGTTATCCAGAAACGCCTGTTCCTCAGCGCTGAGACTGGCCGGTGCGGCCTGCAGCAGGCGCCGCCAGTCGGGTTTACCGCTGAACAACTCGGCATCCCACCACACGGTGCCGGACTCGATGGCCGCGCGTTCCGTGTCGGACATGGCCGGCATGATCGTGCGAAACAGGCCGAGGGCCCTGCTGCTTAGCAGCGCGCGCCGCAAGGGTTTTATCGTCATCAGCAACGCGGGAGCCACCACCAGCAGCACCGCAACGCTGACGCCAAGGCCAGCGACCACGCCGAACAGGTAAGCGAGCGCCAGCCACACCAGGCTGACCCCCAGCCATTGGGCTGCCGCCGCTTGTCGATACGCCAGGGCAAGCGCTGCTACGAAACCCGCCAATAACCAGATAACCATGGGAGACCTCTACTCGATTCAGGGCACGACACCTAAGCAGGTCGCGCAAGCACGACAGCGGCGTAAAGCCACACTACAAACGGGAAGATACAAATTCAAATTTTGTTTTGAAATTTTTATTTAATGCCTGGGCGAAAAATAACGGCTGAGCGGACTCAGCCGGGTTGCACGAAAAAATCACCGGCAAGGCAGCCAGATGCGCTGGCTGCTCCCGCCCTTCAACGTACGGTTAGAACGCGTAGGTCGCCGATACGCTGACCACATCGCCCGACGATTCGGCTTTACCGTCGAGTCGCGCGCCGCCCAGGCGATCCACGTTCTGGGTCTTGAGCTTGACCTCCTGCACGAACTGGTGGGAATACGCCAAGTCCAGGCTCAGGCCCTTGACGGCTTTGACATCGTAGCCGGCGCCCAATGACAGGAACGTGCGATCGCCATCCGGAATGCGCGGGTCGCGGGTCGAATTGCGGGTCGGCGTCTGGTCGAGAGCAACACCGGCGCGCAGGGTCAGTTCGTCGGTCAACCGATAGTCGCCGCCCAGGGAATACATCCAGGTGTTCTTGTAGTTGTAGGGAATGGAGACAACGGTGGTGCCGCCAGACTCAAGGGTCAGGTCCTTGAACGATGACCACTCGGTCCAGGTGACGCTCGCCCCCAGGGTCAAACGGTCATTGAACTGGTGCACCCAGTCCAGGCCCGCCGTGGCGGGGATGTCCAACTGGACGCTGGCATGGGCGCCGTTCGGGTACAGTTCAAGCCCTGGATAAGCGGTGTTGACCAGCGTACCGGTGCCGCCGAACGGGCTCGGCTGAGTCATCAGGTTGTTGGAGAACTGGTCGGCGCGGACGGTGTATTTGCCGGTCATCTTGTTCTTGATCTTGGCGTGATAATTCAAGCCCAGCGTGTCGCGGTCCGTGGGTTTCCACACGAGCCCGGTAAACCAGCCGGTCGAAATATTATCGACTTTGACCCGCATCAGGGCGCTGCCCACATCCGACGGGAAGTTGATGCCACCCAGGACTGAATCGGACACTGCCGCGGCGGACAGCAGGTCGACGTTCTGACTGACGAAGCCCTTGCTGTGCTGCACGATCAATCCCCCGCCGAGGGAAAACTGGTCGTTGACCTTGAAGGACAGGGAGCCGGTGAGCCCCACCGTTTCAATCTTGGTGTCCACGGCAAAATCGCGCAGTTTCGAATTTTCATCCCAGGTGGAGCGCATGCCCTGCGGCACGACCTGGCTCAAGCCGAACGCGAACCGGTCTCCGAGGGGCATGACCATAAAACCGGTGGGCAGCCACGCGGTAAAGCCGCCCTCGCCGCCGTCGTTGTTATTCGGCGTGGCGGCTGCCACGTCAGGAAAACCGTTGGCGTCCAGCGGCGTGCTGGAAACGGGGTTGCCGGCGTAATCGAAGGCATCGCCCTTGTACTTGATCTTGATGCGCGCATAGTCGACGGTAAGCTGCGCGACGTTGTGTTCGACGAAGGCCATGGCCGCCGGGTTGTTGTAGGCGGAGCTGGGGTCATTCTTGAACAGCGAACCGCCGGCAAAGGCCCTGCCCCAGCCTGGCGCGCCGTAAGTGGGGGTTGAAAAGCCGCCGGCCTGAACAGGCGCGGCCACTACCACGCCGCCTATCAACGCCAGCCCCAGCAAAACCTGCACATGTTGTTTCTTATTATTCATGCGGCACTCCTTATTGTTATCGCTCCGAGCCGGCCCTGCCGGTTCGTCCTGCTGCCTGGCCCAGCCTGAACCGGCGCCCGGTAAAGGCGCCGGTTTTTCCACGGGTGATCAGCCCTTCGTTCTCAACCGGCGATCAAGGCACGATGGTCAGTGCCGGGCTTGGGGTCACGCTCAGGCTGGCGACCGTGCAGTTGCCGCTCAGGGTCTGGTTGGTCGCGGTGAGCACACCACCGCTGTAGCCCACGGTGATGGTGGACGGGCCGCAATTGGAAGCCGGGTACAGAATCGAAGCGGCGATGGTATAGCCGACGTTGGTCACGGTACCCGCCGTTGGGCCGGTGGCGGTGAGGGTCCACGGCAGGCCGGTGATTTTCGGCAATGCGCAAAGACCGCCACCGGTGACCGCCACGCCAGTGATTTTGGCAACGCCGGTGGCGTCGACATTACCGGTGAAGGTGGCGCCGCAGTTGACGGTTGCCTGGAAAGAAGACGGCGATTTCACCGAAATCGTCCCAGGTGCGGTAAAGCTGGTATTGACCGGGGCGATGCTATAGGCGTTCGCCATCGACGCAGCACCCATGCAGACAGCCAGAGCAGACAACGATACGAGGGTTTTCAAGCTTTTCATTGTTTTTCCTCACAGTGATGGCGAGTCATTCGCCAGGGGTAATGGCCATGAACGAGAGGTCACGGTGAAACTGCAGAACTTCCCTTTCCAGCCAAATTTCAATGCAATTACCGCTATTAATGTGCGTTGCGTTAATCAACCACTTTGAAGTTGGGCGGCATCTTGATCGACACCGTTTTTATCTTGCAGTCTTCGCCAATCGGCACATTGGCCGCTTCCAACTTTCCGGTGGCGTTATCCCAGGTGCCATCAGCGGTAGAGGGACCGCACTTGCCGCCCAGACCGAAGGCATGTACATCAACGCTGATTTTTGACATGGACCCGCTGCGGCTGTCTTTGGCCACCAGTATCCAAGGCAAGTTAATGGCCTCCACCCGGCTGCACTTGAGGCCGCCATCGAATTCAACTTTGTCGACATTGACCGATGCGCCATCCGCCGCCACTTTGCCGGCGACTTTAATGGTGCAGTCGGCGCTGATCAGTGCCCCCTTGGAAAAGCTGATGGGACCCTGTGCCGTAAAAGCGCTGCCGGCCGGCTCGATGCGGGCGGCCTGGGCCTGGTGATAGGCGATCAGCCCCAACGCGGCCAATACGACATGAGCGGTGAATTTGGCGGGTGCCTGCATGGTGGACGTCCTTCCCTTTAATTGTTTTTGTTCGGGTCAAACACAACTTGCTAACTATTTGAGCGACAAACCCAGGGCGACAAAAACCCGCGCGCTGGATACACCGCGCGCCGATAACCCTGTTTCTAATTACATTAGAACGGTGTGGCGTTATGGCTGTACTTCTCCAGATACTTCAAACGTTGCGACGGTTGAAGATTGGTCAGGGTGATATCCCCGGCATAATGATTAAGTACGCGATGGTCCATGCGGCGGCGCCACAAGTACGGCACATAGGCCCAGACAATCATGCTTGCATAACCATAGGGCAGTTGCGGCGACTCATCGAAGTGGCGCAACGACTGATAACTGCGCGTGGGGTTGGCATGGTGATCGGAATGGCGCTGCAACTGGAATAGAAAGATGTTGGTGACAATCCGATTACTGTTCCAGGAATGTCGGGGTGAACAACGCTCATAGCGCCCGTTGGGCAACTTCTGACGCTTAAGGCCGTAGTGTTCGACATAGTTCACGACTTCCAGCAACGAGAATCCATAGATGCCCTGGATAATCAGGAACGGAATCACCGCCGCCCCGAGCCAGGCAATCATCGCGCCCCACAGCACCACGCTGTACATCCAGGCACTGAGCACGGCGTTTTTCCAGTGCCAGGCCGGCAGACCGAGTTTGCGCAGGCGCTCACGCTCAAGGTTCCAGGCCGAGCGCGCGCTGAACCACACCGAGCGTGGTAGAAATGCCCAGAAGCTTTCCCCCAGGCGCGAGCTGGCCGGATCTTCCGGGGTCGCGACGCGGACGTGATGGCCACGGTTGTGTTCGGTGTAAAAGTGCCCGTAGAAGGTCGGCGCCAGCGTGACCTTGGCCAGGAACACCTCCAGGGGTTTGGGTTTGTGCCCCAGTTCATGGGCGGTGTTGATCGCAATCCCGGTGGCGGCACCGGTCGACATGGCCATGCCCAGGTAAGTGAACCAGCTCGGTTCGCCATGCAACTGAGTGCGGGCGGTGACGTAAGCGGCCACCTGGGACAGCCAGTCAGCCGGGTCGAGATGGGCGGTGGCCTGTAGCAGCCCGCCGTCGATGATCCAGGCAATGCCCCCCGCGGCGAGCCAGCCGGTAATCACCACCGAGGCGATCACAAAGAGTACGCCGGTGTAGACGATCCAGCGGTAATAGCGCTGGGATTCAAGGTGGCCGACGGCGGATTCCGGTGGGTTGCTGACGTCTTCGCCGAGCAGGCCGTCGATCAACGGAATCAGGCCGAAGATCACCAGCACCCCGACCCACCAGAGCTGCTGGACGCCGGTGCTGATCGCCAGTGCTCCGGACAACAGCGGCGTGGCCAGGGGCATGATGCCCAGCCACCACAGGTGGCGTTTGCCATCGGCCCATACCGAAGGTGCTGCGAGCGTCTGGTTCATGGCAGCCTCCGGGCAAAACGCGCAGGCCGAGTGGCGGACCACAGGATGGGGGAGCGCGAGCGGTCCCCGGACATCAAGCATGCGATAAAAAGCGTTTTTTTCATTTTTGTTCGCTCTTAGGCACTTCAAAAAATTCATTTCAAAATAAATATTGAAATATTTTTTTAAATAGATAGCGCGGAATCGTTAGGTCGTCAACTACTTTGTCGAGCGCTTTTTCAGGTGACTGCGCAGTCTTTTTTTAGGTCCGCCAGTCAGGTCTCTAGAACAACGGTTTGCACCGCCCCGCCCGAACACGACGGCGATGATTATTTGTTCGCCAGGGCAACGGGCGGGGTCAGTTGCGTATTGGCATGCCCTGACCGCACGCGCTTGGCCAACTGCTGCACCAGCTCCACCACCCGCGGCGTGGCGGTAATCGGCAGCATGTGGCCGCGCCCTTCAACGAGCTGCAGTTTCAGGCCCGGCACCCTGTCGGCGAGCGCCTGACCGTGCGTGCGAAAGTCCAGCACCCGGTCCCGCGCGCCGTAGATCAAGCCAATCGGCAAGGTCAGGCCTGGGTAGCGCCGGACCATGTGCGGCAGGTCGTCGTTGACCAGGGCAATTTCACTGGAGGCGGCATAAAAGTTGGCTGGACGCATGCCCAACAGGCCACCGCCACGGGTGGCGAAATCCTCGGGCGCAACATCCGGCGCGAAGATGCCTTTGACCACACTGCGCCGAGTCAACAGGCCAATGGGCACCGTCAACGTATGGGCAACCCAGCGGCGCAGCCATGCCGGCCGCACCGCCAGCGACCAGAACACCGGCGGCAATGTCGGCTGGGGATGAGTCAGTGGCGCCACCAGGACCAGGCCCGATACCGTCTCAGGATGGTCGAGGGCCAGCGCCAGAGCGAGCGCGCCCCCCAGGGAATGCCCAAGCACCAGCGGTGGGTCCAACCGCAACGCCTGGATGAACCGGGCAATTTGCCGCGCCTGGCCCGGCAGGTCGGCCGCAGTGCCGGCGCGGCGCGTGGAGTAACCCGAGCCCGGCCGGTCGAGGGTGATCACCCGAAACTGCTCGCGCAAGTGACCGGACAAGGCGTAGGTCAGGTTGCGACTGCTACCCATCAATCCGTGAATCATCACCAATGGCGGCCCGTTGCCCTCTTCCACATAGTGGAATTGCTCGCCGTCGACCTCAATAAAACGGCCATCGCGCGGCACGGCCTTTTCAATGCGCCGCGTCATCCAGGCGCTGAAACCCCAGGCCATTGCACACGCCCCCACACCCGCAGCCATTACCCATTCCATCGTCATGCGCTCGGTCCTCTGCATTCCCTGCCGCCGGCGCCCCAACCGGAATTGGTCGGGCCTCGGCCACCGCACACACCCTGGACCCGAGCCTGATACAGACATGCGCGTCCGTCGGACAAATCGCACATTCGAGACAAGGACCTAGCGTAGGCGATATTTTCAGGTAGATTATTTAAAATCTTTTTTAAAATAATTAATTAAATTTTCCTTTGCAACGGCGTTCCACCCAAAAGACACAACAAGATCAGGAGCCCATCCGATGCCCACTCAGGACAGCCTATGAATGCCCACAATGACTCGATCGACATCGCCATCATCGGTACAGGCTTCGCCGGCCTGTGCATGGCCATCCAGCTCAAGCAGGCCGGGCTTACCGACTTTTTCGTCGCCGAACAGGCCGACAGCCTCGGCGGTACCTGGCGCGACAACCATTACCCCGGCTGTGCCTGCGATGTGCAGTCCCATGTCTACTCGTTTTCCTTTGCGCCCAACCCGAACTGGACACGGCAGTTCGCGCCGCAGGCGGAAATTCGCGCGTATTTGGAACAATGCGCCACGCGTTTCGAGCTGGCGCCCTACCTGCGCTTCGGTATGGGGTTGACCCGCGCGGTGTTCGATGAAGCCCAACAGCGCTGGCACCTGAGTTTCAGCAACGGTCGGCAGGTGAGCGCACGGGTATTGGTGTCGGGGATGGGCGGCCTGTCGCGCCCGGCGTTGCCGGATATTCCGGGCCTGGAAAGTTTTAAGGGCCAGCGTTTCCACTCGCAGCAGTGGGACCATGGTTATTCGCTCAAGGGCAAGCGCGTGGCGGTGATCGGCACCGGCGCCAGCGCGATTCAATTCGTGCCGCAGATCGCCCCGCAGGTGGCCCATCTGGACCTGTTCCAGCGCACGCCGCCATGGATCATGCCCAAACCCGACCGTGCGATTGGGCCGCTGGAACGCTGGCTGTTCAAGCACGTGCCTGTTACGCAGCGGCTTATGCGCGCGGGGTTTTACTGGGCATTGGAAGGACGGGTGGTGGGCTTTGCGCGGCATCCGCGGCTGATGAAGATGGTGCAGCGTATCGCCCTGCGTCACCTGCACAGGCAAGTGGCGCGCCCTTCCCTGCGCAAGCGCCTCACGCCGGACTACACCATCGGCTGCAAGCGCGTGCTGATCTCCAATGACTATTACCCGGCATTGTCGCGCAGCAATGTCGAGGTGGTGACCGAGCCTGTGCAGCGCATCGAACCCGACGGCGTGATCACCGCCGACGGTATCAAGCACCCGGCGGACTGCCTGATTTTCGGCACCGGCTTCCAGGCCAGCGACCCGCTGCCACGCGGCTGCATCATCGGCCGCGACGGCATGGACCTGATGGACACTTGGCGTGAGGGCGCCCATGCCTACAAGGGCACAACCGTGCCCGGCTATCCCAACCTGTTCCTGATTGTCGGGCCCAATACCGGGCTTGGGCACAACTCGATGATCCTGATGATTGAGGCCCAGGTGGCCTACATCCTCGACGCGCTCAAGCAGATGCAACGCCAGCGTATCGCCACGGTGGAGGTCAAGTCGACGGTGGAACAGGCCTACAACCACCATCTGCAACACAAGCTTGAACGCACCATCTGGAACACCGGCGGTTGCCAGAGCTGGTATCTGGACCCGCGCACCGGCAGGAACACCACGCTCTGGCCCGGCTCGACCTGGCGTTTCAAGCAACTCACCCGCCAGTTCGCGCTCAAGGATTATGTGACGGGCATGGCGGTCCTCAGCCCCCCTGCGCGTGCGCCCTCCGTGGTCCGCGCCAATCCCGAAGGAAGCCTGTCATGAAGTCATTCAACGGCCGCGTTGCGGCCATCACCGGCGCGGCCTCCGGCATGGGTCGCGCGCTGGCACTGGCCTTGGCCCGTGAGGGGTGCCACCTGGCACTGGCGGACAAAAACCTTCAAGGCCTGGAACACACCCGCGCCTTGATCGAAGAGTCGGGCCTGCCGCCGGTGCGGATCACTACGCAGATGCTTGATGTGGCCGACCGCCAAGCCATGCAGGATTGGGCCGCGCGCTGCATGGCCGAGCACGGCCAGGTCAACCTGGTTTTCAACAATGCCGGGGTGGCACTGTCAAGTACCATAGAGGGCGTGGATTACGCTGACCTGGAGTGGATCGTCGGTATCAATTTCTGGGGCGTGGTCCACGGCACCAAGGCCTTCCTCCCCTACCTCAAGGCAAGCGGCGAAGGCCACGTGATCAACACCTCCAGCGTGTTCGGGCTGTTCGCGCAGCCGGGCATGAGCGGCTACAACGCCAGCAAGTTCGCAGTGCGTGGCTTTACCGAGGCGCTGCGCCAGGAACTCGACCTGCAACGCTGCGGCGTGTCGGCGACCTGCGTGCACCCCGGCGGGATCCGCACCGATATCTGCCGCAGCAGCCGTATCGACGCGAACATGACCGGTTTTTTGATCCACAGCGAACAACAGGCCCGCGCCGACTTCGAAAAACTGTTTATCACCGATGCCGACCAGGCCGCGACAGTGATCCTGCACGGAGTGCGCAAAAACAAGCGTCGCGTGTTGATCGGCCGCGACGCCTATGCCCTCGACCTGCTTGCCCGTTGCCTGCCGGCGGCTTACCAGGCGTTGGTGGTATTTGCCAGCAAACGCATGGCTCCCAAACCGCGCACGCCAGTGTTTGAAACCAACGACGAGTCTCGTCTCTGAACAGGAGCACAGCCCATGCTACCCATCCGTCGCGATGTCCGTTTTGCCCTGCCCGCCGAGCGCATCAAGGACTGGCACGAACAAGGCCCGTTCATCACGCACTTCTTCAATGCCCTGTCGCTGCTGTTTCCCCAGGGCGAACTGTTCTTCATGGACAGCGTGCGCCATTACCGGCAGCGCATCGACGACCCGCTGTTGAAGAAGGAAATCCAGGGTTTTATCGGTCAAGAGGCCATGCACAGCCGCGAACATGTGGCCTATAACGACCTGCTGCAAGCGGCGGGCCTGCCGGCGCACACCCTCGATCGGCGGTTGAAATTCATCCTCGACTGGCAAAAAAAACACCTGCCGCCGGCGTTCAACCTGGCCGTGACCATCGCCCTGGAGCACTACACCGCGATGCTCGCCGAGATCCTGCTGAGCGACCCGTCGCGCTTCGGCCATTCACTCAAGGGCTACCAGCAAATGTGGTACTGGCACGCCCTCGAAGAAACCGAGCACAAAGCCGTGGCGTTTGACGTATGGAACACTGTGATCAAGCCGGGCCCCGGGCGCTATCTGCTGCGCACCGGGACCATGCTCACCACTACGCTGCTGTTCTGGCTGGTGGTGCTGGACTTTCATGTGCGCTTGCTGGTGGCGGACCGCAAGGCGGGAGGTTTTTTCAAGGGCTTCTGGCGCATGCTCAAGTTTCTGTATGGCCCTAAAGGCATTTTCCCGCGCATGCTGGTGCCTTGGCTGCATTACTTCAAGCCAGGCTTCCACCCTTGGGATCATGACAATCGCGCGCACCTGGCCGGTATCGACGCTTTGGTCGACGACATCGAACAGACCCGGCGCGGCTACGAATCCGCCTAGGTCTGCGCCAACGCCGCACGTTCGCGCACAAAGCCTTCCAACTGATCGCCCGGCAGCGCCTTGCTGAAATACCAGCCCTGGATAAACAGTTCGCTGCCGGTGTTCAGGAAGGCCAGTTGCTCGGCGGTCTCCACCCCTTCGACGACCACACCCAGGTTCAACGCCTCGCAGAAACGCAGCATCCCGGTCAGGACCTGCGCGCCCTTGGGATCATGCTGGGCCACCACGAAGCTACGGTCGATCTTGATAAAGTCCACCGGAAACTGGTGCAGGTAACTCAACGCTGAAAAACCGGTGCCAAAGTCGTCGATATACACCTTGGCGCCAATCGCCTGGAGTTTCTGAATCGTCCGCCGCGTAGCCTGGATATCGCTGACCAGAGCATCTTCGGTGATCTCCACCGAGACCTGCCCGTGGGCCTGTGCCAGGATGCCGACGAGGCGCTCGCCATAGGTGGCATCCGTCAGCGTCGCGCTGGAAATATTAATGGTCATGGGTAGCGTGAACCCCAACTTTTGCCATTTCTGGTATTGGCGCACGGCCTGGGACGCCACCCACATGTCCACGTCCGGCATCAATTGGGCCTGGGCCAGCCATTGCAGGAATTCCCAGGGCGAATGCACCGTGCCCTGGGCATCGCGAGCGCGCATCAAGGCCTCGCACCCGGTGCACAGTCCGGTGCGGGTCGAGACTTGCGGTTGGAATTCCAGATAGAAATCGTAGTCGCTGATCTGCTGGATGCGGCTCAGCTCATTGGCGTGACGCGCCAGGGTCTTGTGGGAAGCCAGCACGGGGTCCAGTTCGCGCAGCCGGCCTTTTTCCTCCAGGCCACGGAAGGTCATGTCCAGGGATTTGAGATACACCGTGCCGCCTTCGCTGGCCTGGCGATGGATCGCCCGCACATACGGCACATACACGAGCGTGCCCAGGCCCAGCAACGCCACCTGCAGCGCGACCGCCGCCAGGTCGCCGTGAGTGCTCAGATAAGCATTGAGCAACACCGGAGAGGTGAACGGCACACTGGCCACCGCCGGCGAAACCCAGCCCATCTGCACCGCCCCCAAGGCCAGCATTGCGTTCATGGCAGGCACTAATAGAAAGGGGATGAACAGACGCGGGTTGAGGATGATCGGCAAGCCGAACAGCAGCACCTCGCTGACGTTGAACAGTGACAGCGGCAAGCTCGCCACGGCGACCAGGCGCATGGACTGGCTCTTGGAAAACAGCAGGATCGCCAGCAGCAGGCATAACGCGCCGCCCGAACCGCCGATAAAAGCAAAACTGCCGAGCAGACCGCTGTTCAACAGGTACTTGATCGGCTCCCCTGCAGCCGCCGCCGTGCCGTTGAGCACCACGGCCTGATCCAACACATCGAACAGCGGCTGCATGGCGTACACGCCGTGGATTCCGAAGAACCACAACAGCGAATTCATCAGCGTCACGAACAGGCCGCTGCCGTAGGGCGACTGCAACGCATCCAGCACCTGCGGCCCCTGCAACTGTGCCACATACGGGACTTGCAGCAGTAACGACAGGACCGTGACCAATGCCAGGGCGGTGAGCGCGCCGGGCACGACCATGTTGATGGTGCCACGCAGGTTGTGCCCCACCAGGTCCTCGTTGACCAGCCGCGTCCAACGATAACGGTGCAACCAGGCCACGGCCGGCACGTTCAGCAACGGCGAGGCGATGGCGATGAATAACACGAAGGTGGCCGAGGCCCGTGGGTAGTCGCGCAGTACAAAGGTGGCGATCACCACGTGGGCCAGGCAGAGAAACGCCACCGGAAGCTGCGGGAGGCGATACTGGATCGCCAGCATGTAGCCAATGGACGCGGCCACCAGCAGTGGGATGACCGAACTGATCTGGTTATGCAGCCCCGCGAGAAAGGCCACCAGTCGCGGGTCGAATCCCAGCACCCGGGCGCATTCGGACAGGATCAGAAACCCGGCCGAAACGAGCAGGCAAGGCAGGATCCACAACAGCCCTTCGCGGATTGCCCGCAACGACTCGGTGCTGGCCAAGGCCGCCAGACGTTGGGTGAAGAAAAGCTTGAAGAGCGTTTGCGCCATGACCCATCCCTCTGCCCATCGCACGATGCCCTTCAAGGCAGGGCCCGGAAACACGAGGTAACGCTACACGCCCAGGCACTGGGAGCGAAAGGCCTTTACGGCGTTGGCGTCGATTTTCCAGGGGGTTGCGGCCTGGAATGGATGATCGCGCGCAATTAATTGAACTTTTTAAGTAGGAAAAATCCCTAATCGTGGTTGAGCGGGTACTATTGACGGCTTATGGAGCGTGAGTGTGACCCGGCAAAGCGTCAGGCTGAGGTCGCCAATTCAGGGAAGCAGGGCCTGAGTCATACCAGGTACCCAGGAGGTAGGTTCAAAATGCAACACAAGTTGTCGAACGCAATGCGGCCACTGCTGCTTAACGCAATGCTATGGCTGGGCGGAGTCGCCCTGTTGTTTGTAATCAAAGATATTGTTGAAGAAGTGTCCGGACCGATCGCCGGTACCTGGGTTGATCTGACGCTGGTGCTGATGGCCTATCTGCTGTTCTTCATACTCGAACCACTGCAGCATCGGGTATCGCGCCACCTGCGCAAGCGTGCTCGACGCAGGGAATCCCACCAGGAGGTCGGCACCGGTGTCTGAGCGTAGAAACGATCCTGTAGCTGAGCCGGGTGATAGCCATCAACTGGCCCTTGATCGATTTCTTGTGGCCCATCCGGAGCTCCTCGCGCAATTGGACGCCTTGAATCCCCTGGCCGCTCAGGCCAAGGGTGAATCGCTTGCCCAATACCGCGCGGAACGCTTGCACGAAGCCTTCGAGGCGGAAGCCGAGCGCCTGGGTTTGTTCGCGTGGGAACTGACGCTTAAACTCACCGCCGAGTCCCCCGAAGCCTTCAACGCTCAACGCTTGGAAGTGCACAGGGAAGTGGCGCAGATGGCCGGATTGAGCTGGTCCGAATACTGCGAGCTGCACAACCTGCCCGGCGTCCCACTCCCCTAGACAAACCATCGCCGGTGCGTCACCGCCATGCTATCGCGCAGTTGCTCAACCGTAACCGTTCGATGCGTCGCAGCCCAGCTCAAGGCTGAACGCAACGCGCTCCAGCAGCGCCTGGGCAACCTGCGCGGCCGGGGCAGTGGGCGGGTGCGGTGAGGCTCCACGACGCGCCTTCCCTGGGCCAACTCGTACAGTACGCGCGCGGCGCCATAAAGGTCGGCGCTCACTGACGGTCCGCCGCCGTCCTTCAACTCCGGGGCGGCATAGGCCGGGGTCCAGGCATTCAAGCGACGGTGGCTCAAGCCTGGTAATCCGGCGGCTCTTTGCGACTCGGCATGCCCCAGGCCGAAGTCGAACAGACACAAGCCCTGCTCCCCGACCATGATGTTGGTCGGTTTTATATCCCCATGCAGCACACCCGCGCGGTGCGCATAAGCAAGCGCATCCAACAGTTGCACGGCCATCGGTTGCAGCTCATTCCAAGGCAGGCCGTCCGGGTACTCCAGCAGCAGCCGGTCCAGGGTCAGCCCCGGCAGCCACTCCATGGTGAAGAACGCCACCTGACGCACCGTGTCGACTTCAAAAGCGAACGCGCGCACCACGTGCTCATGGCGCAGCCTTCGTGTCAGGGCGAATTCGCTGTACAGCAGCACATGCCCATCGGGACAGGTGGAAAGGCTGTCGCCCAGCAGTTTCAATGCGACCCAGGGGCTGGGCTCACCGAAGGCTTCGTGCAGCAGGTCTCGTGCACGATAAACCACACCCATCCCACCCGTTCCCAACACGCGCTCAAGCTGATAGCGCCCCGCAAGCAGGTCGGGCGGGCCCAGGGCCGCGCTCATGGCTGCACCACCACCGCCGTCAGGTCGTCCTGGGCCGAGCCGCGCAACACTTCGGCGAACAACCGATCCACCATTTGCCGAGGGTTGTTCATACTCAGCGCACGCCCCAGCACGCCGTGGCTGAGCCCCTGATACAAACCGTCGCTGCACAGTAAAAACACATCGCCGGGGCGGACGCACAGTTCCAGCACCTCCAGGCTCAGGGGTTGTCGGCCGCCGATGGCCCGCGTCAGGGCTCTGGCATTCGGATGGCCGCGCGCCTGCTCCAGGGTCAAGTGCTGGCGATCCATCAATTGCTGCAAGCGTGAATGGTCCCGCGACAACTGGTAAAGACGTTGCCCGCGCCAGAGGTAGCATCGGCTGTCGCCGACCCAAAGGCAGGCGGCACGATTGCCATCCAGCAGCAAGGCGACCACGGTGCTGCCCATCATATCCGTCAGGCTGCCATCAACCGATGGCGCCGCGCGGCTCAACTGGCGGTCAAGTGCGCGCAGGCGCCTGCGCACCGTGTCGATACGCTGATCGAAGCCATCATCGCCAGGCAACGACGCCAGGCTTCGGATGACCGACTGGCTGGCCACATCCCCGGCACGATGGCCGCCCATGCCGTCGGCTACCGCCCAGCAGCCACGCTGCGGGCAGTCGAGGAAAGCGTCCTCGTTGCGCGCACGCAGCTTGCCCCGCGCTGTACGCCCGGCGCTGCGCCACAACGCAGGCATCGGGGTCATAGTTGCTCCGGCAAGCGAAAGGTGCGCCATTGCTCCCACTGCAGCGGCACCGGGTTGCGCTGGCTGGAAAGCAGGAAGTGCGCACGCAGCCCGGAGAGATCAGCCTTGAACAGGCGGGCCTGGCGAGCATCAATGAGCTCACTTTGCATCAGCTCGACGAACCGAAACAATGACCACGCCCCGCTGTTATCCTTGATGCCTAATGGCCGCTGCGCGCCACGCTCCAGTACCAGGCTGGTGCGGCTCTGGTCCGCCTCGCCGGGCCAGTCGAACACCATGGGCACGATGGGTCCGTGGCGATATTCGAGCTGTTTGTCGCCAATACTCAGCATCGCACGGCTGACAGCCGGGTCCAGGCTGTAGGGCGCCAGACTGAACCGCACCGCCCACTCCTGCTCGTCATTGAAGAAACCTTGACGAATCATCTGGGCTTTGCTGAGTTGGTCCAGCAGCGAGCGCGACATCGGCAGGCTGCGGCCGTCCAGGCTACGCAGGCGGTAGCGGCGGCCGTCTGCACTGACAAACGCGCGCAGATGGCTGTCGTAGAAGCGCGCCAAACTCCCCCGTGGCTTGAAGAATTCCTGAAAATCCTCCAGGGCGACATCGGTGCGTGCGCTGGCAGTGAATGGATACCGACGCTGAATCGTCTTGGCGTAAAAGCCGTAGAGTTCGCTCTGGTAGCGCTGATTGACATAGGCATGAGCGCTGTCAAGCAACAGCCGCCAGCTATCGTCGGCAATACTGTCGAACCACCCTTTCAGAGGTTGCGGCAGGCGCGCAGCCGTATCACGTAAACGCCCCAATTGCGGTTGCTGGCCATCCATGCGCCGGCTGGCCATCCTGAACGCGGCCTGTTCGGGCAAGTCATCGCGGTTCAAGCCCGCCAACTGCAGTTGCCATTCATCCAGCAGCCGCAACGCCTGCAGCAGTTGTTCACGTGGGTTCTGCTCCGCATCCACCAATTGATGCAAGGGCTCGAAGCGCCGCTGCAACGCGCGCCGCGCGGAATCAGGTGCCATCTGCCCCGGTAATGCGCTGCCTGACAACAGGGACGCGCCCGCCTGCGCCGCAACGCCCAGCTCGCCAACTTGGCGCGTCACGCCCTCAAGGTGCTCGCGTTGCGCCACAAGCCGGGTGTTTTCAAGCAACTGATGCAACAGTTGCACCCACGGCGACTGGGCGGATGCCAGATCGGCAAGCGTCTCGGCATGCTGTCGCAGGTTGTCGCTCTCCAACAGCCGAACCTGACCGATGGCGTGGCTCCACGCATCGGCATACTCGCTGAAATAGCGTTGCTCCAGCTCCAGCATCAGCTGGCGTAAATCCGTGGGGCTCAGGTCACCGCTTTCGCCGAGCACCCAGTTGTCCTGCGCGATGGCGTTGACCAGTCGCGGCCCCTGCTTTTCGAAGTACTGCACATACCGCCGGGTGAAGAAGCCGGGGATGGGTTCATCCGGCGCGGAAAGCCCGCGCCCCTGTACCAGTCGATAAGGTTCAAGGTTGCGAGCCTGGTGACGCAGCGCCCGATAGACCACGCCGGCGAGCGATTCACCGCGCAATTGTTGGCGAGCCTCGGCCACCAGGTCATCGCTCAAGGGCATCACGAACGGTTGCTCAAGCAAGCGCGAGAAATGCTCGTTCAAGCGCTTCTGCACCGACGGGTCGCTGGCGTAACGTGCAGACCAATGACCCGCCACACGCTCCTTCAGCCAGGCATTATCACGACGTTTCGGCAAGTTAAGCATCAGGTACGCCCGCAACGTATCCATCAACGTTTCGCGATCGCCCAGGCTGGCCCGGACCTGTTCTTCAAGCAGGGCAACCACTTGCGGCAGCAGTTGCTGATGCAGTGTCCTGTCATAAACATCGGATAACAGCGGACGGACGGCCTCGCCTTGGAACAACCCTACCCGCTCGACCATCCGCACCTGCGCCACGGGAGGGAATACCTGGGTCGCAGCCCGATGGCTGTCCAGCCGCGGCAGCAGTGCCAGGGTGGAATCCGCTATGGCAGGATCGGGCGGTTGGATGTCGAGCAGTTGCGCCAATTGCAGCAGGCGCTGGTGGTTGACCGAGTAACTGTGTGTCCAGACTATTCCCGCCACGACCACGAGCAACGAAGCGACCAGCATCCCAAGGCCTTGGCGGCGGCGCAGGCGTTGTCGCTCGGGGGTATGCAGCCCCGCTAGGTCAGCCTCCGCAAAGATCACGCGGTTGAACAGGCCCTGCACGAAATACGAGCGTCCGTCCTCCGACGCCCCGCAGGCCAGGTAGAACCCGCGCAGTCGATTGATGCGCTGGAAGCGATGAGCGCAGAACGCAGTTTCCACGAACAGGCATAAACGCTCACCGATATGGGCAACCTGCCGGGGGAAGTCAAGCATCTGCCCGCGGCGCTCGACATCACGTTCCAGATGCAAGCGAGCAATCACCTGCGTGCCCAGACGCTTCAGCAACCTCTCGAACGCTTCGCGCACATGGCCGATCTCGGTGCCGGCCTTGCCTGCCGCCAGGGGCTCTCCGAGCACCGCTTCTGCGCTGTCGCCCATAGGGGAGTCGAAGAATTCGGCGAACCCCGGCAAGCGGTCGGCCTGGGTCAGTATCAGGTACACCGGCACGTCCATGTGCAGCCGTTGCTGGATGTCTTGCAGACGCGTGTGTATCCGTCGTGCATGCAGGTCGAGGTCGTGCTCGTTCATGCCCAGCAACGTTTCCACCGCCAGGGTCACCACCACACCGTTGAGCGGCCGCGCTCGGTGTCGCGACTTGAGCAGGCCCAGCAACGTCGACCATCCAGCACCGTCCACCGGCACGTCAGGCTGCGTCAGATAGCGCCCGGCAACCTCTATCACAACGGCTTCGTCGGCCAGGTAGGCATCAAAGTAAGCGTTCGCTCTCGAAGACCGCGCCTCTGAGCGATCGAGCGGGTAAACCAAACCGTTGGCCGACAGCAAAGAGCTTTTGCCGCTGCCTTGCTCGCCAATCAACAAATACCAAGGCAACTCGTTGCGCCAGCGCGCGCTGCGCTCACCGTAACGCCGCGTGGTTCTCAAGGTGTGCAAGGCCTCCTTGAAACGCCCGCGCACCTGGCGTTGCTCCGTCTCCACCAATCCGTCGCGCGGGTGACTCGCCTCGGTCTCAGGTAAGCGCAACCGTGCGGCACGCCGTCCGCCGGCCCCCACCATCGCCAGCCCCCATGCGAGAAGCAACGCGCTGATCGTCAGCAGACGCGCCGTCGAGCTTTGCCAGAAACGGTGGTCAGCGACCGCCAACAGCGGCCCGGCAAACCATACCAACAGTGCGCTGCCCAGTACCAACAACAGGCTCCATAACCAAATTTTGCGCAGCAACGCGCCCACGCCCTTGAAGAATGCGCTCATGATTGCTCCCAGCGTTACGAGGACGTCCGCGTCAGATCCGGCGCCAAAGATTGAAAGGATTGCAGTAAGGTCGTGCGCTGGTCGCCGAGCACGCCGGCGAATGCCAGATACATCGCCAGCAGGCAGATCCCAGCACAAGTGGCGACCCATTTGGCCGGCACCATGCGTAGCCGCGTGCGCGCCGGTCTGTCTCGCTCGGTGGAAACCGTCATCGACGCGTGTTCGCCACGCCCATGTCGAATCTGTCGGTACAGGCCATCGCGCACCGCTTCAAGCTGCACCCCACCGCGCTCCGTCACGCGGTACTTGCCTTCAAAGCCGATGGACAGGCACAGGTACATCAATTCCAGCATCGCCAGGTGCTTAAGCGGATCGAGGGACAAGCGCTCCAGCAGTTGGAAAAACTTTTCCCCGCCAAAGGTCTCTTGATGAAAGCGGCTCAGCAGGCTTGTTTTCGACCAATCGCTATGGCCGCCCCACGCCGTGGTCACCACCGCTTCGTCAATCACACTGCAAAGTACATAACGCGCGGACATGACCTGACTGTTTTCCTCGCCGTGATGCAGGGCGCGCGCCTCGAAGGCCAGGATCCCTGCGGACAGCCGGTCGTTAAGCGCCTGCAGGCTCTCGCGTCCCGAACTGGTCTTGAGCTGGACCGTCTGGAGCAGCAGGTCCCAGGCCGACGCGACCAGGAGGTTGGGGCCTATCGTAAAGCTGTGCGCGCCCTGCAGGCCGGCGGTGTAGATCATCCGGTCCTCGAGGTGCTCGAAGCGCGGCGGCGCTGCGAAATCCGTCACGGCGCCCTGCACGGGACCGTGACCATCGCGATCAAGCAGTACGGTTTTCTCGTCCTGCGGGTATTCACTGTCCATAGTCATAACGATCAGTTCCTGATGGCCCAGAACTTGAGCTCAAGCCCGGCAAACTCGCCGCTGGCGTGGAAGGCAAAACCTCCCGATTGCGCCAGCTGCGCGATGTCACGAGCACTGAGTTCAAGCATGAAATACGTCTTGCCGGCATGGAACGGGATCTGTCGCGGCGCCACGGGCAGCGGCTTGACCTTGATTCCCGCGAGATGCAGGTTGACCAGTTCGCGAATGCGCTCCACGGGGCCGACCTTCAGGTGCGCGGGCAAGCGCTGGCGCAGCTCTTCCGAGTCGCACTGGGCAGTGGCCGCCAGAATGAAAGTGGCGCAGCCCAGCAACTTGAGGTCACTGACCGGACAGACCAGCACCCCGTATTGGCGCGGTTGCAGTACGAGCTCAATGGCATGCTGCTCCAGCACCGACGACAGCACCGTTCGAATGCCGTCCATCAACCCGCGAAAGCTCGCACCCTGGTCGCCATGCCGGTAACTCGCCTCTATCTGGGCGCGTTTATTGTGGGTAGCGAACGTCGACAGTTCACCGAGGATCACCAACAACTCGCGGTACAACGTCTCTGGACGAACCTGAGGTTGGGTCAGGTAATGACGCAGGGTCGACTCTGTACGGTTGATCAACTGCAGCATGAGAAAATCGCCCAGTTGCGTGCTCGATCCGTCGTTGCCCTGGATGCGCTCGGCAATCGCGTCGCCACGGGTACCCAGCAGGCTGATCACCTCATTGACGCACGACGACACGTAGCCTGAGCGTTGCAGGTAGATGAACGTCGGCACAAAGTCCGCGTCCAGCGTCACGCCTCCCTCGCGTGTCGACTCCAGCACCTGGGCCACCTGGAGTTTCACCAGGAGCGGGTCGCCGGCCTGCTCCCCCAACGCCAGTCGCAGGTCCGGACGAGCGCAATTGATCGGGCAACGGGAATCGACACCGGCATTGGAGTCGCCTACCTGGGTTTCATGACTGACGTAGCGCGCCAGAACGTCGCCTTGCTCCGCCCTGCGCACCTCCACCTGATTGCCGACCGCCAGCGGCAACACCAGGTACACCGCTTGCCCGCCCGCGTCAGCAGGCACCTGCAGCACCAAGGGTTCGTTCGCGCTGCCCAGCTCGAACAGGCTGCCGTCCGGAAATACCCCGCTGGCTCGGGCGACTACCACTTTGCCCAGGTTAAGGTATTGCGAGTCGACCTCAAGCGTCAGGAATCCCCAGCCATCGCCCTGCAACAGGCGGGTCTGGTTAAGCTGCTGGTGGTAGTAACGGTCGCTGTGCTGCAAGTGCTGCGGGCGCAGCAACATGCCCTCCTGCCAGATGACGTTATAGATCTGCATTTCGATCTCCCAAGCGACCGGCCTCATGGCCGACGATGCGGATACCCGCCTCGTCAAGCACAAGGTCGACACGGGTCAACTGCTGTTGTTGAACGCTGAGTACCCTGCGCCACTGCACACGAGGCAGATCCCGGTAGGCCGCCAGCACGCCGACGTAGCGGCTCTGCGGTTCGATACTGAGCTTGAGCATCTGCCGCTCACCGGGACTCAAGGCCAGCTCCTCGCTGCCGACCCAGTCCTTGGGCAGCGCTTGCTCAGCGCGTCCATACAGGCTGAAGAAATCAGCATGCTCAAATGCCGCCGGGTGCCGCAGTTCGATCAGGTGTATGACCACCGGCGATGGACGACCGTGAAGGTCCGGATTAAGCGTTTCGCTGGCCGTCAGGGTCAGCTCCAGCTTGGTCAAGGTCGAAAAAGGAGAGAGGCTGTGGCAGCCGGCCAGCAGGCTCAACGCCGACAGTAGAAAGACGACGACAGCTCGATACATGAAAGTCATCCCGGATAGGCCGTGTGCAGTGTTGAAACCAGACGCACCTGTTCGTCATAGGCTTTGGAAAAATCCTCGCGTAACAGGCGTTCCTCAAGGCCAGGCGTGTCGTTAAGTCGTTGGTAATGACGTTGGTAGGCGCGCCAATGTGCACCAGCGGTGGTGAACCTCGACGGGCTGCGCTCACGTTCAAAGCATGTCAGCAGATGCACTGGGGCAAACGCCGCTACCGCACTGCGCACCGTGGCACGGCAAGCCACGAGCAGCGCCAGTTGGTGGATCTGCAGTTCACGGCAAGCCTGGGCAACCGCCCATTCGGAGCAAAGCTGGCCTTGTTCTTCCATGCCCAGCAGCGCGCTCATGGCAGCCTGGGGGTCGACACAGTCCTTGAGCGGGTTCTGGCGCTTGAAGGGTGAGGTGGTCAGGTCCAGGTGCAACTCGCTGTTCAGCTCATCGCGGGTGCGCAAGCTTTGCTGAATACCCTCGACGGTTTGCCTGAACAAGCCCGCCACTTTGATCGCTAGTGCTTCGCGCGTGCGTGAATCAAGCCCCTCCATCCGCAGGCCCAGCGCTTCGCCGAATTGCGTCCAGAAGACCGCAGGGACCGGAACAGGAGCCGAAAGCGGTTCGACATCCGGTGCTTTTTCCTGGACATCGGCCCATCTCGGCGCGATCAAGTGGTCGCGCGCCAAGTCACCGCTGGAAAGCGCGCGGGCGCTCAACGCAGCGTTGTCGGGCAACCCGTGCGAATCTTCGGATGGCGGATGGGACAAGTCGTCACTGGGCATTGCCTGCAACGGGTCCAGCCCCACAAAGGCATCATGGGGGATCGTCTCGCTACCGGCGCAGCTCTGCGCCGCGATGGGGCTTGGTCGTTCCGCCAGCCGCGCACGAATATCCACCGGCCCCAGTTGATAGACGTCACCGTCGCTGATCAGCCGTGCCAGGCCTTTGCGCAGGCGTTCGCTGCTGCCCCGCAGGCCGATGCCGTTACTGCTGATATCGGTGAGAAAGTACTGCCCGTCACGGTAACTGACCAGACCATGATGGCTGGACAGCAAGCGACTGGGATCGGCAAGGTTCCAATCACACCCTACCCCACGACCGATCACGCCGCCGGCGTCATCGAATACCTTGCGCGCCGACGAATCACCGCTTGCGGCGTCGCACACTTCAAACACTAATTGCATGCCAGGGCCCTCGTTCAACGGCCGCTACGCGTCAGTTGGGGATCACCCAGCGGACGGTAGTCGGCGTCATCAAACACGTAATTGGCGTTGCAGCCACTCAACAAACACAACGCAAGCCACCAGGCTTGCCATGGACGAAAATGCATCAGGCTTCTCCAGGAAAAACAGGCCGGGCAGCCGGAAATCGCACCCATGAGCTCTTCATCAGCGCTCCCCGCGCATGTCGTCACAAGGGATGTTCAAGCGTGCGAGACGATAAAGCAGGGTGCGACGTGCCACCCCCAGTTCGCGGGCAGTGCGGGTTCGATTGCCGCGGTTCTTGTGCAGGCAATCGATCAAGAACACCCGCTCCACCCGTTCCAGGCGCTGACGCAACGTTGCCTCGACGGCGCAGGTCACTGGTGGTGGCGTGAGAGCAAGGTGCGCCGGAAGGATCACGTCCTCTTCACAGAGCAGCACCGCGCGCTCCACCAGGCACTTGAGTTCCCGAACGTTGCCCGGAAAAGCGTGACTCGACAGTTGATCCAGCGCAGCGCTTGACCACTCCAGGGGGCTGCGTCCCAACGCATCGCAGGCGTTCTGCATAAAATGCCGGGCCAGCATCAGCACATCACCCTCTCGCTCACGCAGGGGCGGCAGTTCGATAGGAAATTGCGCCAGGCGGTAATACAGGTCCTCGCGAAAACGGCCCTCGGCCACCATCGCGGCGAGGTCGCGGTGGGTGGCGGCGATAATCCGCACATCCACCTTATGCGGCGCGCCGGCACCCAGCGGGCGAATCTCCCCGTCCTGCAGTACCCGCAACAACTTGGCCTGCAGCGACAATGGCATATCGCCAATCTCATCCAGCAGCAACGTGCCGCCATTGGCCGCGTCAAACAAGCCGATATGGTTACGCTCGGCCCCCGTGAACGCCCCCTTGCGGTAGCCGAACAGTTCGCTTTCCAGCAGCCCCTCGGGGAAGGCGGCACAATTCTGCACCACGAAAGCCTTGCCCTTGCGCGGGCCTGCGTCGTGGATCGCACGCGCCACCACCTCTTTGCCGGTTCCGGTCTCGCCCCGCAGGAGCACGGTGCTGGGGGCAAATAACACCTTACCGATCAAGCGACAGGTTGCCGCCATAGCGGCGCTGTTGCCGATCAGCCCGAATGCACCCATACGAGGCGTGGCGCCCATACGCGTGTGTGCAGGCCCCGTACGCCTGAGCAGCGTGAGCTGCCTCAAGGCAAAGCTGCCCAATTGCCCCAATGACGACGCGTAACCCTGCAACGATTGTTTACGTAGGCTGGCGCACAGCAACAGGCCGGCAACGCACTTGCGCCGCCCGAATAACGGTATGCAGGACAACGACTGCCAGGGTGTCGCCATTGCCGGCAGGAAGCCGCACGCATAGACGCTGCGCGCCAACTCATCGAGCGACAGCGGGGTAGCCTGATCGATTACGTAGTGCAGCAGTTGCTCATGTTGAAAGTCCGGCCCGCACGTGGGGTCAGCGGGTCGCGTGACCCCTGGCAAATGCTGGGCAGTCAGCTCGAGCCGGCCCGTTGTCTCGTCGCGCCAATACAATTGGCTCAGTTCACAACCGCTGAGCTGGGCCGCCGCCGCGACGCACGCGTCAGGCAAGCTGGCTTCGTCACACTCACTGCCCAGGCGAGTGAACCAGGCCAGCATAGCCTCGGCATAGTCCAGGGGATGGGGTACTTGGCTGAACGGATTGTCTGTCATTGGCTGAACTCGCAGATCGGCTGGGCGTTGGCGTCCAGACCGGCATGCACGCGCGCTACGGATTCGCCGACAGCCATGGTCTCCAGAAGCCGGTCAACCATCTGCGGCAACAGGCAGCTGTCGATCCATTGGTCGATATAACGGGCGCCACTGTCGCTGTGGCTGCAACGTTCGGCCATGTGCTTGACCAGATCGTCCGTATAGCTGAACGACAAACGACGCAATTGCAGCCTGCAGCCGAGACGCTCCAGCTTGAGCCTGGCCAGATCGTGAAGCACGTCACCGGCGATCGGGTAATAGGGCACCACACGCATTCGAGCCAGCAGGGCCGGCTTGAAATAATCACGCAACATCGGATAGATGGCCGCTTGCAGTACCTGCGGGTCGGGCCGCTGAGCGCCGGCACACAGCTTGGTGATGCATTCGCTGCCCAGGTTGGAGGTCATCAGAATCAGCGTGTTGCGAAAATCGATCTCACGCCCCTCGCCGTCGTTGGCCAGGCCCTTGTCGAAGATCTGATAAAACAGATTCAACACGTCGGGGTCAGCCTTCTCCACTTCGTCCAGCAGCACCACTGAATACGGGCGCTGACGCACCGCTTCCGTCAGTACACCGCCCTCCCCGTAGCCGACGTAGCCGGGAGGTGCACCAATGAGTCGAGACAGCGCATGCTTTTCCTGATATTCAGCCATGTTCAGGATCGTGACAAAGCGCTCGCCGCCATAGAGCAAATCCCCCAGGGCCATGGCCGTTTCCGTCTTGCCTACGCCACTTGGGCCCACCAGCAGGAATACGCCAACAGGCGCGTCGGGCGTGTTGAGACCTGCGGCGACGGCACGCAAGTTGCGATCAAGGGCCTGCACGGCGTGCTCCTGACCCAGGATGCGCGAGCGCAGCGCGTCAGCGAATCCCAGGACCGTCTCACTGTGCTCGACCGCCAGGCGTTCAACCGGAATACCTGTCCAGGCGCTGACGACCTGGGCCACCAGGCGCGGACACACCTCGAGATGAACCAGGGGATGTGCGCCCTGTCGGGCACGCTGTTCTGCCAGCACCTGTTCCAGGGCATCCACGTCCTGCCCTGCCTGGCGGGCATCGTCCAATTGCTGTCGCAGTGCAAGTACCTGTTGCGCGCACGCCTGCTCTTCAAGCCAACGTGCTTGTAACTGTTGGTACGCGTGCTCGACAGCCGCCAGTCGCCGTTCCAGCGCGCGCAATGCCTGCGCATCCATCGGCAACCCTGCGCCTGTGTCTCGCAACAGCGACAGACGCTGTCGCATACATTCAGCCTTCTGCGCACCCAGCCGCTGCAGCGACTCGGGGGCGCAGACCCGGCTGATGCGTGCACGGGCACAGGCGGTATCCAGTACGTCCACGGCCTTGTCGGGCAACTGGCGCCCAGCGAGGTAGCGGGCACTCAGGCAGGCGGCGGCCACCACGGCGTCGTCTCGTACATAGACGCCATGGCTGGCTTCATGCACCGGCACCAGGCCACGCAGGATCGAAACCGCCTCCTCAACACTCGGCTCGCCGACCTTGACCGGTTGAAAGCGCCGAGCCAGGGCGGGGTCTTTCTCGAAGTAACGTTTGTATTCCGACCAGGTGGTGGCGGCGATAGTGCGCAACTCACCTCGGGCCAGCGCCGGCTTGAGCAGGTTGGCCGCATCGGCGCCACCCGCCTGGGCACCCGCGCCCACCAGCGTATGCGCCTCGTCGATAAACAGAATGACCGCTTGTGGCGAGGCGTTGACCTCATCCATCACGCCCTTGAGGCGCCGTTCGAATTCGCCCTTGAGACTGGCTCCGGCCTGCAGCATGCCCATGTCCAGGGTCAGCACCCGTGCGTTTCTGAGCAGTTCCGGCACCTGATCGCTGGCGATCCGCAAGGCAAGCCCCTCGACCACAGCCGTTTTGCCTACGCCGGCTTCGCCAACGAGGATCGGGTTGTTCTTGCGTCGTCGCGCAAGGATATCGATCAGCTGGCGAATCTCGCCATCGCGACACAGCACCGGATCGATCCGGCCTTCATGGGCCTGCCGGGTCAGATCGTGAGTGAACCGTGCCAGGCACGACTCACCATCGCTTGCCGGGGCGCCCTCCACCTTCCGACTTGCAGCAAACTCGCGCACGCGCTGCGCATCCAGGCGGCTCAGCACGCGTTGATAAGCGCAACCTTCAGGCTGTGGCGGGTGACACAACAACGCCAACAACAGCGCGGCATGGTCCACCTCGGTTTGATGCAACTCCAGATGGGCGACCATCAACGCGTTTTGCAACCATTGCACCAGGCCCTTGGCGAACACCGGATTAGGCGAAGCACTCGTTTCAATCCTTGGCCGCAGCGTGGCTGCCAGTTCAGCGCTGTCAACCTCGGCGTCAGCCAGTGCCTTGATCAACAGGCCTTCGCGGTGTTCCAGCAGGACGCCCAGCAGATCCTCTACAAGAACCTCGCCGCCTCCGCGCGTCACGCAACGCTCGGCTGAACGTTCCAAGTCTCGCCGCGCCTGGGGATTCAATGCGCGGATCAGTTGTTGCAGGTCTACATTCATCATATGCCTCTGCCCTTGCGGCGAATATTGCCGGTCACGATGACCGCGCCATCGGCGCGTGCAGGCGTCAGCCAACTGGCCCAGCCCAATCGACAAACGTTGTGTTCGCCAAGCTGCAACGGTCTGATCTCTTCTTTGCTCAATACCAGGCGCAGGTCATAGTCCAGTGGTTCGCGCGCGATCAGTCCTATCAGTGCACACAGCGGCGGGTGGTCGGTGCCCGAAGGTAAAAAATCGTGAAAACGCTGCCAGTCGAGGTCCGGCAGGTGCACCCTGAATTTCCCGCTGCGGTCGTCGACTCGGCAGCCAAGGACATGGTCCACACCCAGCGCGTTGTTGGCGTCGCCAAGCCTGTTGCGCTGCGTCGGTGAAATAACAACCGAGCGCGCCACCCATTGCTCGACCCACAGACGGGAGTGCCTGAAGTAGTAACGCAGCACCGTCTCGATCAAGGCCGCGGAATGCACGCGCAGGCTGAGCAACCCGAGATAAGGCAGCAGTCGCTTGCAGTTCAACTGGGCGGCATCGCGAATCGGCTGGCCTCTCAACCCGGCCAAGGCGAACATCTGTTCGGAAAACCTGTCCCGCGCGCCCCCCTCGAAGCACGCGCGATAGCGGTACTTACGCCAGATCGGCAGCATCAGGCGGTGCAGCCGGTGGTGGAACAGGTCCAGGAAGTCACGGGCAGCATTGCCGCCCGCCCCATCGGCAAATGCCTGCTCGCCGTAGAACGCCGGCAGCGGCGAGCCTGCGCCACATAGGCTCAGCACGTTGAGACGAAGACGCGCGCGCCATTGTCCCTGCTCGACAAAAAACTCCAATCGATCGATATCGTGACCGGGAAATCCGAGGCCTGGGTTGGCCTGGAATTCCAAACGGTCATACAGCGCGTCGTTATCCAGCAACGGATGCGCATCGCGTAAACGCCGGATCACCTGCGAAATTGCCTGGAACAGCGAATATTCACGGATGACACGGGACAGTTGCGTTAAATCAGAGGCTGCTGGCCCATCCGGGTTGGCCATAGGTACACATCTCCTTGTGTGCTGGTGACACGTAGTTCGTGGCAAGTGTTGAGGCCCGCATAGAGCGCGAAGAATTCGTTGAGTACCGAGGCGAATACAAATATCTCGCCCTGCCCCAGGAATCCTTGGGCGTCGATGCTCAGGTCGATCAGCACGCCTCGCAACGGCATGCCTCGATGCAATCGATCAACCTGGACGTGACTGATGGAGCGCAATGCGCCCAGTCTTCTCTGGCTGATTTTCCTGGCCTGCCGGTCGTGATAACGCGGCAGGTCGTAAGTTTCCAGAACGCCCTTCAACGCGTTGATATCGCTCAACGACAGGTAGTTGAGCGACATATTGCTGATCAGGCGCCAGAGAAAATCCTGGTCCAGGGGCGGTGCGAGGCTATCGGTCGGCGCGCAGATGTTGCGAAACGACAGCCCTTCGGGGGTCTGCTCGCAGGGCTGGTTGATAGCTCCAGCCGCTAGTTGTCGAGTGAGGTTATGGTTGGTGCAGGTCAGCTCGATCGACAGCGTTTCCTGCTCGTGTCCGACGCCATCGGCAAAACCCAACCAGGTGTCGAGCCCACCATGCTGCGCCGAAGCGCGCTGGCGAATGGTGTAGCTGGGCGGGCCTGCGGAGGCGTTCCCATGGTCATCGTGTTCAAACGACTCAAAGGGGACGAACGCCCGGTAACCCTGGCCGCCAGGACGCCAGCCTGTCACTCGGTCGACGGAAAACACACCGGCGTTACCTCGCGCATACTCTCCTGGAATCAGCAGATACTCGTCCTGCTTGCCATCCAGGCGAATCGGTACCGCATCATGTGTGAACAGGTTGACGATGGGCGTGCAATACAGCTTTACGTTGTCCCGAGTCAGATGCTGGAGCTGCGAGGGTTGGTTGTGTAACTCAAAGCGCAACGTCACGCCGCAGATTCGCTTGATGACCTCATTGGGCAAGCGTCGCAGCGCATCCAGCCCCGTCACATCGACGAACAGGTACTTGTCGGGGAAGATGAAATACTCCTGCAAATGACGGTAGCCAGTGAAGGTGTTCGGCGGATAGGGGATCAGCGCCTGATCCTGCGCGAAGCCCACCGGCTGCACCTGATCCGCGCCAATGCGCAGCGATAACGCCTGGCCATCACGCTCGGAAATCGGCGCACCTGCACGGTCCAGTGGCAGTAACTGCACACCCGTAAGATGACGCAGCAGCCCCAGGTACAGGCCTTGGCTGATGTAGCGATCCCCGGTCAGGTGCAGGCGCAACTGGTCAAATGCGCACTGACTCAAGTCGCCCTCGGCACTGATGCGCAACTGCAGGCTCAACACTGCCTGCTCTCCCTGAACGCTGTAGTCCAACGCGCTCAGTTGAAGGGGCAAGACCTGGGTCGCGTAACAGGTTCGAAAGCGGCAACGTTCGCCTTCGACCGAACCACTTTCCACCGGTGTATCCCGCGCAACCATGACCCCAGGCCCAGCCGTCTTCAATGGGTCGAACTGCAGGATGCTGAGTGCTGGAATCGGGCGCATATAATTGGGCCATAGCAAATGCATCAGGGAGTGCGTCAGCTCCGGCAATTCGTCATCCAGTTTCTGACGCAGGCGCCCGGTTAGAAAAGCGAAGCCTTCCAATAACCGCTCGACATCCGGGTCCTTGCCGGCTTCGCCGAGAAACGGCGCAAGCGCCGGATTGCGTTCGGAGAACTGCCGTCCCAGCTGACGCAAGGCGCTGAGTTCGCTTTGGTAATAACGGTTAAAGGACATCGGGCAACACCTCGATACGCCCCGCATCACGCAGGTGTGCGGTAAACACCACAGGTTGCACGACGCCATCAATACGCAGTGTGGCGTCGATGGCAAATGCCAGGCACAAGGGGTCATGATCGCGCGGCAGCACACGCACACGAACGTTGCTCAAACGTGGTTCGTAGGCTCGAATAAAACGCTCGATCAGCAAGCGTGACTGGCTCAATGATTCGTGCAGGCTCTGGTTCATCTCATTGAAGTCAGGCAACCCATAATCCGGCAGCGTCTGCACGCTCCCCGCGCGGATGCTGAGCATCTTGCCCAGGTGAGCCGCGACAGATGTCACGCCACAGCCGGGCTTGGCCGACGGAGCTGCAAATCGTTCGAACAGGCTGTGGTTGCGAGTCATGACCTGGCGCTTGCTCATTCTTTGTCGAGCTTGCCGACGAGGGACAAGGTGAAATCGGCCCCCATGTATTTGAAGTGAGGTCGCACGCTCAGGTTGACGCGGTACCAGCCCGGTTCGCCTTCCACATCACTGACGACAATACGCGCCGCACGCAGCGGGCGCCGTCCACGGACTTCGGCGCTGGGGTTTTCCTGATCGGCGACGTACTGACGAATCCACTTGTTGAGTTCCAGCTCAAGGTCGGTGCGCTCCTTCCAGGAACCCAATTGCTCGCGCTGTAGAACCTTGAGGTAATGCGCCAGACGGTTGACCACCATCATGTACGGCAGCTGGGTGCCCAGCCGGTAATTCAGCTCCGCCTCCCTGCCCTCGGTACTGATGCCGAAATGTTTGGGTTTCTGTACGGAGCTGGCGGAAAAAAACGCAGCATTGTCACTGCCCTTGCGCATCGTCAGGGCAATAAAGCCTTCTTGCGCCAGCTCATATTCACGGCGGTCGGACACCAGCACTTCGGTAGGAATCTTGGTTTCGATCTCGCCCATGCTCTGGAAGTGATGCAGAGGCAAGTCTTCCACTGCACCGCCGCTTTGCGGGCCGATAATGTTCGGGCACCAGCGAAACCGTGCAAAGCTGTCGGTAAGGCGCGTGGCGAAGGCATAGGCGGTATTGCCCCACAGGTAATGTTCGTGGCTGTTCACCACGTTTTCCCGGTAAGCAAAGGTCTTGGCCGGGCATTCCAGTGGGTCGTAAGGCGTGCGCAAGAGGAAGCGCGGTACGGTCAAGCCGATATAGCGCGAATCTTCGCTCTCGCGAAAGCTTTGCCACTTGGCAAACTGCGGCCCCTCGAAATGGTCCCTGAGATCCTTGAGGTCAGGCAGGCCCGTGAAGCTCTCCAATCCGAAGAAACCCGGGCCGGCAGACGCGATAAACGGCGCATGAGCCATGCAGGCCACACTGGCGGCGTACTGCATGAGTTTCACATCGGGCGCGCTGGGAGAGAGGAAGTAGTTGGCGATGACGGCGCCCACGGGCTGGCCGCCGAACTGACCGTACTCGGCGCTGTAAATATGTTTGTAGAGCCCGGACTGCGTCACTTCCGGAGAGTCTTCAAAGTCATCCAGCAGGTCCTGTCGTGAAACGTTCAGCAGTTCGATCTTGATGTTTTCGCGAAAATTGGTGCGGTCGACCAGCAACTGCAAACCCTTCCACGACGATTCCAGGGCCTGGAACTCCGGGTGGTGCAGGATCTCGTCCATTTGCAGGCTGAGCTTCGCGTCGATTTCGGCGATCATTCGATCAACCAGGCGTTTTTTCACCGGCTCGCCGCTGTTGTGCGGCTTGATCAATTCTTCGATAAAGGCTGAGACGCCACGCTTGGCAATGCCATAGGCTTCGTCGTCCGCGCTCAACAATGTCTGGGCAATGATGTTGTCGAGAATGCCGTGCTCTTGAGCGGCGTGGGCAACGGTTTGAGCGTGTTGGGTATTCATGGCGTCAGTGTCCTTTTACTGAGGTATGTCAGGCGGATGGGTCGCTCAGGCCCAGCTCCGCCAGTACCCGCGCGCGGGATTCGTCGTTGGTCAGGGCTTGCTCTATGGCCTTGCGAAAGCTTGGTGTGTTGCCCAAAGGCCCCTTGAGCGCCACCAGCGCCTCACGCAGCGCCATCAGTTTTTGCAGTTGAGGAATCTGCTCAACCAGATGCGCAGGGTTGAAATCCTTAATCGAGTTGATGCGCACCTGAATCCCCAACTCCTCGGCATCGGCGCCCTCCTGAAGTCGATTGGGCACATTCAGGGCCAGGTTCAATGCCTGGTTGGCCAACACTTCGTCCAGGGTGTTCTTATCGATGGCGATAGGCTTGCGGTCTTCGAGCTTGCGCACGTCTTCGCGCTGGGTGAAATCCCCCAGCACAAGCAGTTTCAACGGCAGCTCGACTTCTTCCTGGGCGCCACCGATAGCGGGTTTGAACGTAATATTGATGCGTTCCTTCGGGGCTACGGAACCTTCTTTGGCCATGGTATTTCTCCTTGTTCGGGGGCTCGAGAGCCTATTCAAGTACCGCTTCAAGATCGAAGAGGCACAGCCTGCGATGGCTGTCTTCCTTGCGCTCGCGCACGGCATGGCTTTGCGGCACGAGGTCACAGCAACGGTGCAGCAATTGGGCGACATGCAGCGCAAGCTCCGGCTCCCAGCGGTCCAGCCCGGTGCGCTGCAGTTCTAGATCGAGTTGGTCGAGCTGGATCTTTGCCAGTTCATGCTTGCCCGCTTGCACACACAGGCGCGCCTGGGCCAGGCGCCAGTAAAAGCGCTCACGGTCGCCGCGAGCTCCGTGCAGGCCTTGCTTGAGTTCATGTACGACGGCCTTCAGGCCCTCCTTTCGCAGCCTGGGCTGCAGCGCCTGCAGGGCGACCTCCCAAGGCTGGGCATCGGCGGCCTCACACAGCGTTTCGGGCGGCTGCCTATGAGGCCGCACCTGCAAGGCAATCCAGGTCCGGGTGCCCGCATCGGCAAACGGACTGCCGTCGTGAAAGCGAAATTCAGGCAGGTCGGGCAGCCGTTGCAGCAGCAGGGCAAAGCTCACTTCCAGCTCGCTCATGGCCAATGGCGCCTGCAGGGCCTCCAGGCATTGCCAGACCATGTGCAGCCCATCAAACCAGAACATCGCACCCGCCAGGCTGGCCTCGAGCTCAAGCAGCAGATCGGCGTACTGGCCCTGGGCGAGCCACTCCCGGTAACGCTTGAGCTTGTCGGGCGCCGGGCCACGCAGCGTGGTGATCCGCTCCGCGTCGGCTTGCGGATAGCTGATCAGGGTCATCCACATCAACGTGCGATTCAGGCGCAATGCACGCAGGTCGGTAGCGTTCTGACGCAGCCACCAGTCGCACAACGGCCGAGCTTGCTCCTGCAAGGAACGCAGCCATTTATGGGCGTCCTTTTCGCTGTCCAGCGACAGTTCGGCTCGCAGCAATTGAGTGGTCGCATGGCTGGCCCGAGCAACGAGACCGCTCAACTGGGTGCCTGCAGGATCGCCTGGCGCGGTATGCTCCAAGCGCTGGTCCCATTGCCTGCGGATCGACAACAACAGCGGCGCGTCATCACCCAGGTGACTGCTCAACAACTCATCCAAATGGGCCAGTCGCTCGAGCAAAGCGCGATGCAGCGGCTGCTGGTCATGCAGCGAAACAATCTGCGCCGACAATGACTCGAGACGCAGAACCAACCACGCGAATGCCGCGGCTCGGGTACGGTTTTTTGCAGGATAAACAATCGACCAATGACGGTCGCACAGATGACACAACATCCCAAGGCCCGCCAGCAGACCCGCAAACGACTCACGCTGGTGCAGCGCCCAGGTCAGCCAGACAGCCACGCGCAGATCCTTGGACTGACGGCGCAGCAGCTGCTCACTGACTTCAATGACCTTGTGCCAATCCGGCTGGGAGGTGCCGTGCATTGAGTGGACCTTACTTAGTTCCAATTCCAAGGCCTCGTACTCGGGCGAAAAGCGCACGTCACCACCCGCGAAATGTTCTTGCGAACAGGGCGCACGGATAACTTCAATATAATAAACACAGAGCTTTTCATAATAATTCATTTTAACCACGCGCAACTTAAGAGCACGAGAAGCCAACTAATCGCATTGCATAAACGCATCATATTTCAGATATATTTCGCCAGAACGACAACGAAGTCTGCAAACAGTAGACTTGCCTCCAGCATTCAGCAAGCCACCATTCGCCACTTAAGCAATTTCCTACAACCCAATAAAATCAAGGCCTGCGCAGCATTTTGCACAGTCAACTAAGCCCAATTCGTCAATTAAATACTAAACCCCAGCCTTTGAAGCCCGTTCACTGCGAGCAATTAACTGCGCACTCATGCGCAAACAATCCACCATTAACATAACCCTCACTCGATCATATTCGACCAAAACAAGCATGTTATCGCAGCAACCCCGCGCATTTATTGGCTCGCGCACTTTCCGGCACGCTTTTTGTTATAGGCATTTGACCAGTCGACGCAGCTGTCGTCTGGAACTACTTATTTAACCAGGCAAGGAAAACCGTCATGCCAACACCCGCGTATCTCTCCATTACCGGCGTCAAACAAGGTTTGATCACGGCAGGCACGTTTACACAGGACTCGGTAGGTAACATCTATCAGGAGGGGCACGAGGATCAGATCCTGGTCCAGGCCTTCGCCCACCAGGTCATCATTCCCCGCGATCCGCAATCCGGGCAGCCGACCGGGCAGCGGGTTCACAAGCCGCTGATGATCAGCAAGGTCTTCGATAAATCCTCACCGTTGCTGTTCAGTGCGCTGACCAGTGGCGAAGAGGTCAAGTGTCGACTGGAATGGTTCCGGACTTCGTCGGCCGGTACCCAGGAGCATTACTTCACCATCGAGCTGGAGGGTGCCACGCTGGTGGATATCCAATCGCGCATGCCCAACTGCCAGGACCCGGAAAACGCCCATTTCACGCACTTGGAGGATGTGTACTTCACCTATCGCAAGATCGTGTGGACACACGAAGTGTCCGGTACTTCCGGCTCCGACGATTGGCGCAGCCCGGTAGCGGGTTAAGCCGCTCGGCACGGAAACGGCGCCCATGGACGGCACCGTTTCCGGTTGCGGCTAGACCATTGCCAACCGATGTTTGCGCTGGGGCGGCCCGAAGACGCGGTCGATGGCGTCCAAGTCGTGCTTGTCCAGAACCAGGTCGGCAGCCGCCGCGTTAAGCCGGATGTGTTCCGGCGTAACCGCCTTGGGAATGGCGATCACACCGTCCTGGCGCAGCACCCAGGCCAGGGCCACCTGGGCGGGAGCTGCCTCGTGACGAGTGGCGATCTGCTTGAGCGTCGGACTGGACAACAGCTCTCCGCCCTGGGCAATCGGACAGTAGGCCATAAGGGGTAAGTTATGTTGTCGCCACCAGGGCAGCAAATCAAACTCGATGCCGCGCTCTTGAATGTTGTAGAGCACCTGGTTCGTCGCACAGGCCGGGGATGCCAGTTCCTGCAGGTCGGCCACGTCGAAGTTGGAAACGCCCCAACGGCCGATCTTGCCTGCCTCGCGCAGACGCTCAAAGGCTTCGACGGTTTCTTCCAGGGGGTACTGACCACGCCAGTGCAGCAGATACAGATCGATATAGTCAGTGCCCAAGCGCTGGAGGCTGGCTTCACATGCACGAGGAATGCCCTTTTGGCTGGCATGGTGCGGATACACCTTACTCACCAGAAACACCTGGTCGCGTTTACCATGAATGGCCTCGCCGACCACCCGTTCAGCGCCGCCTTCGCCATACATTTCGGCGGTATCGATCAAGGTCATGCCCTCGTCGATGCCCAGTTGCAGCGCCGCGACTTCAGCGCGGCGATGATTCGGGTCTTCGCCCATGCGCCAAGTGCCCTGGCCGATGACAGGGACGGGCACGCCCGCCAGATCAATGCTACGCATGACAACCTCCTGCTCAATTCACGGGTTAACACTGTGGCATTGACCGGACAAAAGGGTTCAATCGAAGTATGGTTGTGCCTTGCTCAATCGCCAGGAAGGACCTGCAATGCTGTTTGTCGTGATGCTCGGGGGCAAACACCCACGGGCCAGTATCGAAGTTCATGATGTGGTGTTCGCTGCGGCGGATACGCTGCAAGGCACTTACCCGCAACTGCGCGATGCCTGGTTCGGCAATGCCAAGGGCGTGCACATCGATTCGTGGATGGCGGTCGATGGCGTCGACGGTTGGAAAATCGAACTCAGCCACCTGGCGCCCCAGGCCGGCGCCCATCATCTGTATTTCATCAATCTGGGCGGCTATGAGACCGACAGCTTCGGCGAGGCCCATCATTATGTGCTGGTGGTTGCCCGTAACAAGCAGGAAGCCACGAGCAAAGGCAAGCAACAGATGCGACGGCACTGGTCCCAGGCCCATACCGACGCAGTGCTGGATGTGGACGACTGCCTGCCCATCGACCTGGTGGATGGCCGCTACCTGCACCTGGTCCAGGGCGCACATCTTCCAATCGTCCAGCGCAACGATTACATCGTTCTATAGTGAAACGTCAGCCTGCCTGCCAAAGGCATGGCCCGCCGCCGCACCGCTCAGGCAATCCCTGGGAACTTTGCCGGGAAATAGCCGCCTGATTCCGGTACGCTCACCCTTTTCATTCAAGGAGTTACTCTCATGGCCAAAGCCACCGCCCGCCACATCCTCGTGTCCACCGAAGACAAGTGCAACGAACTCAAGGCCCAAATCGAAGGCGGCGCCGACTTCGCAGAAATCGCCAAAGCCAACTCCAGCTGCCCATCCAGCCGCGACGGCGGCAACCTGGGTTCGTTCGGTCCAGGCCAGATGGTTAAAGAATTCGATACCGTGGTATTCAGCGCTCCAGTCAACACCGTGCAAGGCCCGGTCAAGACTCAGTTCGGCTACCACCTGCTGGAAGTCACCAGCCGTCAGGACTGATCCGCCCTGCGCTGATGCGTGAAACAACGGCCCGCCATCTGGTGGGCCGTTGTGCATCCGATCACTGGCGACGGTGCCGCCGTTAGCGTACAAATCCCTATTCTTTTATCCGGCGTTCAAGGCTGACAATGCGATTGGCTTTTTCCACACCCCTTCTCGGCACTGCGCTGGCCCTTGTGCTGGCGAGTACCGCCGTGATCGCGGCGCCACAAACGTACCTTACGGTGTACGGTGAACCGGCCAAGTACTCGGCCGGTTTCACCCATTTCGACTATGCCAACCCCAATGCACCCAAGGGCGGCAGCCTGCGGCGTTCGGCTATCGAGATCGGGCGCTTCGATCATGTGCTGCCCTATATCGACAAAGGCATCGGCGTGTCCCAGGTCGATGGCTGGCTTTACGCGCCCCTGGCCCAGCGCTCCCTGGATGAGCCTTATACGGTCTACGGCCTGATCGCCGAGAAGATGGAGCGTGCCGAGGACGGCCTGTCGCTGCGCTTTTACCTGAACTCGAAGGCGCGCTTTGCCGATGGCAAGCCGATCACCGCCGAAGACGTACGCTACAGCTTTGACCTGTTGATGACCCAAGGCAGCCTGCGCTTTCGTACGCTGTTCGCCGACGTCAAGCACGTAGAAGTGGAAGGCGAGCGCCAGGTGCGCTTCGACTTTTCCAGCAATGAGAACCGCACCCTGCCCCTGGATATCGCCACCCTGCCGGTGTTTCCTCAGCACTGGTGGAAGACCCGCGATTTTGCCAACGGCGGCGGCTACGAAGCGCCACTGGGCAGCGGCCCCTACAAGGTCAGCAAGATCGATTCGGGCAGCACCATCACGTTTACCCGCGACCCCGACTGGTGGGGCAAGGATCTGCCCATCAGTCGTGGCCTGTACAACTTCGATCACCTGAGCCTGGAGTACTTCGGCGACACCGAAGTCGCACGCCAGGTATTGCGCGGCGGTGCCTACGACTTCAATCGCGAGTTTTCCGCCACCGGCTACTCCATCGGCTACAACGGCCCTGCCCTCGACGATGGACGCCTGCAACGCGCGCATTTGGCCAAAGAGATGCCGCAACCGGCACAAGGCTATGTATTCAATGTGCAAAAGCCGATGTTCAAGGATCGCCGCGTACGTCAGGCCCTGGCGATGTTGTGGGATTTCGAGTGGGCCAACCGGCAGATGATGCGCAATATGTACATCCGCCAGCAGAGCTTCTTCTCCAACAGCCCGCTGGCCGCCAGCCAGTTGCCAACCAAGGAGGAACTGGCGATTCTCGAACCGCTGCGCGGGCAAGTACCCGATGAGGTATTCACCCAGGTGTTCAAGGCACCGGTCACCGACGGCAGCGGCATGATCCGCGACAAACAGCTGCAGGCCCTGAGCCTGCTTGAGGAAGCTGGCTGGAAGCCCGACGGCGACAAACTGGTAAATGCCCAGGGCGAGCCGCTGGAGTTCACCTTCCTGAATGCCCAGGCCGGCCTCGAGCGGCTGCTGCTGCCCTACAAGCGCAACCTGGCGCAGATCGGTATCACCCTGAATATTCGTCGCATCGACTCCTCGCAGTATGTAAACCGCTTGATGAGTCGAGACTACGACATGATCGTCACCGGGTTCCCGGTCACCACCTCTCCGGGGATGGAGCTGTACAACTACTTCGGTTCGGCCGCCGCGTTCGATTCGGGGGCCAATAACTACATGGTGCTCAAGGACCCGGCCGTCGACACCCTGATCAAAGGCCTGGTCAAGGCCGACACCCAGGCACAGATGCTCACCTACGCCCATGCCCTGGACCGGGTGCTGCAATGGAATTATCTGTGGATTCCCAATTACTACCCGCCCGGTACGTCGGCGGCGTGGTGGAACCGCTTCGGCCGCCCGGCCATCGAGGCCAAGAACGATGAGGCCCTGGAAACCTGGTGGGAAATCAGCCCCACACCGCTGACGAATGAACAAATGAAAGCCGAACTGAAAAAACGCGCGGAGGCCCGCTGATGTTTGCCTATATCGTGCGGCGCCTGCTGTTGATCATCCCGACCCTGGTGATCATCCTGCTGGTGAATTTTGTGATTGTGCAGGCCGCCCCCGGCGGCCCGGTGGAACAGGCGATCGCCCACCTGCAAGGGATTGGCGGCGGTGGCGTCGGCGGCTCGTCCGGCGGAGGCATCGGCAGCGGTTCGCGCGCCAGTCGCGGCCTGGACCCAAAACTGATCAAGGACATCGAAAAGCAATACGGCTTCGACAAGCCCGCGCCGGAACGCCTGTGGCTGATGCTCAAAAGCTACGCCCAGCTGGACTTCGGCAACAGTTTCTTCCGTGGCAAGAGCGTGATCGACCTGATCCTCGAAAAAATGCCCGTGACCATTTCCCTCGGCCTGTGGGCCACTCTGATCACCTACCTGGTGTCGATCCCCCTGGGCATTCGCAAGGCCGTGCGCCATGGCAGCAGCTTTGACGTGTGGAGCAGCACCGCCATCGTCATCGGCTATGCCATGCCGGCGTTCCTGTTCGCGATGTTCCTGATCGTAGTGTTTGCCGGTGGTACCTCCCTCAACTGGTTCCCGGTGCGCGGCCTGGTCTCGGAGAATTTCGAAGAGCTGAGCACCGTGGGCAAGGTGGCCGACTATTTCTGGCACCTGGTGCTGCCGGTGACCTCCCTGGTGATCGGCGGTTTCGCCACCTTGACCATCCTGACCAAGAACTCATTCCTGAATGAAATCACGCGTCAGTACGTGGTCACCGCGCGCGCCAAGGGTTTGAGCGAGCGCCGCGTGCTGTACGGTCATGTATTTCGCAACGCCATGCTGCTGGTGATCTCCGGAATTCCCCAGGCGTTCATCAGTGTGTTCTTTGCCGGTTCGCTGCTGATCGAAGTGATCTTCTCCCTCGACGGTCTGGGCCGCATGAGCTACGAAGCCGCCGTATCACGGGACTACCCGGTGGTGTTTGGCTCGCTGTTTATCTTCACCTTGTTCGGCCTGCTGATAAAACTGATCGGCGACCTCTGCTACACCCTGGTGGACCCGCGTATCGACTTCGCCGCGAGGAACGCCTGATGCTCAATCTGTCACCGGTGGCCCGCCGACGCTTCGAGCGGTTCAAGAAAAACCGTCGCGGCTGGTGGTCGCTGTGGCTGTTTATCGGTCTGTTTATCCTGACCCTGGGCGGCGAGTTGATCGCCAACGACAAACCCTGGGTGGTGAGCTACAAGCACGAATTGTATTTCCCGGTGTTCAAGCGCTACACCGAGCAGCAGTTCGGAGGGCAATTGCCATTTCAGGCCGATTACCGCAGTGATTACGTACAAAAGCTGATCAAGCAGGACGGCGGCTGGATGCTGTTCCCGCCGATCCCATTCAGCGACGACACGCCCAACTACGAACTGACCCGCCCTGCCCCCAGCCCGCCCTCGGCGGTGAACTGGTTGGGCACCGACGACCAGTCGCGGGATGTGCTGGCGCGGGTCATCTTCGGCGCTCGGGTATCGATCCTGTTCGCCCTGGCGCTTACCGCGATCAGCGCGGCTATCGGCATTGCCGCCGGCGCGCTGCAGGGATACTACGGCGGCTGGGTGGATTTGATCGGGCAGCGTGTACTTGAGGTGTGGTCCGGCCTGCCGGTGCTGTACCTGCTGATCATCCTGTCGGGTTTCGTCGAGCCGAATTTCTGGTGGCTGCTGGGGATCATGGCGCTGTTTTCCTGGCTCGCGCTGGTGGACGTGGTGCGCGCCGAGTTCCTGCGCGGGCGCAACCTTGAATACGTCAAAGCGGCGCGGGCCCTGGGCCTGGGCGATGCCAAGATCATTGGTCGGCATATCCTGCCCAATGCAATGACTGCGACCTTGAGCTACCTGCCATTTATTTTGACCGGTGCCATTTCCACGTTGAGCGCCCTGGACTTCCTCGGCTTCGGCATGCCGGCGGGCAGCGCGTCGCTGGGTGAGCTGATCGCCCAGGGTAAACAGAACCTGCAGGCGCCGTGGCTGGGCCTGACGGCGTTTTTCACCCTGGCGCTGATCCTGTCGCTGCTGGTTTTTATCGGCGAGGCGCTGCGTGACGCCTTCGACCCACGCTCATGAGTGATTGCAAATGAACCTGATCGAGATCCGCGACCTCTGCGTCGCCTTCAACGGCCAGGCCGTGGTACGCAACTTGAGCCTGGAGGTGCGCCCCGGCGAGTGCCTGGCGCTGGTGGGCGAATCGGGCTCGGGCAAGTCAGTGACCGCCCATTCGATTCTGCAACTGTTGCCTGAAGCCGGCAGCGCCACCACCGGCTCGGTGAAATATCGCGGCAAGGAACTGGTGGGAGCGCCTGCGACGACCTTGCAGAAACTGCGCGGCAACCGCATCGCCATGATTTTCCAGGAGCCGATGACCTCCCTCAACCCGCTGCACAACATCGAAAAACAGATCGGTGAAACCCTGTTGCTGCACAAGGGCCTGGGCGGCAGCGCGGCGCAGGCGCGCATCCTGGAATTGCTTGAGCTGGTCGGTATCCAGAAGCCCAGGGAACGCCTTAAGGCCTATCCCCATCAGTTGTCCGGCGGCCAGCGTCAGCGGGTGATGATTGCGATGGCCCTGGCATGCGAGCCGGAGCTGCTGATAGCCGATGAACCGACCACCGCGCTGGATGTGACCGTGCAGCGCAAGATTCTGCTGCTGCTCAAATCCCTGCAGCAACGCCTGGGCATGTCGCTGCTGTTGATCAGCCATGACCTCAACCTGGTGCGCAGCATCGCCCAACGGGTGTGCGTGATGCACGCCGGGGAGATCGTCGAGCAGGCCGAATGCCAGGCGCTGTTCAGCGCGCCGCAGCACCCTTACAGCCGCCTGCTGCTGGATGCCGAACCGGCGGGCGACGCCCTGTGCAGCGAGGAACGCGAGACGGTGTTGCAAGTGGATGACCTGAGCGTGCAGTTCCGCCTCGGCGGCGGGCTGTTTCGGCGCAAAACCTACCTGCGCGCGGTAGACGGCATCAGCCTCAGCGTGCAACGTGGCAAGACCCTGGGCATCGTCGGTGAATCCGGCTCGGGCAAATCCACCCTCGGCCAGGCGATCCTGCGCCTGCTGGACTCACACGGCGGCATATGCTTCCAGGGCCACGCCCTAGAAGCCCTCAGCCATCAACAGATGCGTCCGTGGCGCAAGCAGATGCAGGTGGTGTTCCAGGACCCTTACGGCAGCCTCAGCCCGCGCATGTCAGTGCAGCAGATCATCAGCGAAGGTCTCGAAGTGCATGCCCCGTGCAGCCTGGCCGAGCGCGAAGCGCAGGTCATCCAGGTGCTCAAGGATGTGGGCCTGGACCCTGCCAGCCGGCATCGCTACCCCCACGAGTTTTCCGGCGGCCAGCGCCAGCGCATCGCTATCGCCCGCGCACTGGTGCTCAAGCCGGCGCTGATGCTGCTGGACGAACCCACCTCCGCTCTGGACCGCACCGTGCAGAAACAAGTGGTGGCGCTGCTGCGGGAACTGCAGGAAAAATACGGCCTGACGTACCTGTTTATCAGCCATGACCTGGCCGTGGTGCGGGCCATGGCCCACGACATGATCGTGATCAAGGACGGCCAGGTGGTGGAGCGCGGCGCCAGCCATGACGTATTCGAGTCACCGCAGCACCCCTACACCAAGGAACTGATGGCAGCGGCGCATATCCCGCTGTAGCACGTTATGGGATTCCACTCACCCTTTTGCTGGCGGCATGGGCATGAACCTCACCGATAACCTCACCGATTACCAACAGGTACGCGGGCTGGCGATCCAGTCGCTGTTCGAGATCATCGAGCAGTCCAGCGAAGGCACGGTAATTGTCGACCGTGATGCCAACATCGTGTGGATGAACGAGCGCTACGCCAGACGCTTCGGTCTCAAGAGCGCCGAAGAGGCCATCGGCCAACCGTGCGAACAAGTGATCTCAAACAGTTTGCTGCGCCAGGTGGTGCGCACCGACCGGCCGATCCTGCTGGATATCCAGGACACGCCCAAAGGCCCGCTGGTGGTGATGCGCCTGCCGATTCACAACGATGCCGGCGCGGTGATCGGCGCCATCGGCTTCGCGCTGTTCGATGAGCTGCGCAACTTGTCGCCCCTGATCGAGCGCTACCTGAGCATGCAGCAGGAACTGGCCTCCACCCGCTCGTTGCTGCGCTCACGCCAGAGCAAGTACACCTTCGCGCATTTTATCGGCACCAGTGCCGCGAGCCTGGAGGTCAAACGCCGGGCGCGGCGCAGTGCAAAGGCCGAGTCGCCCGTATTGCTGCTGGGGGAAACCGGTACCGGCAAGGAGCTGCTGGCCCAGGCCATTCATGGCGCGTCGTCGCGGGCGCACAAGGCGTTCGTGAGCATCAACAGCGCGGCGATCCCCCATGACCTGCTGGAAGCCGAATTTTTCGGCACGGCACCTGGCGCGTTTACCGGGGCGGACCGCAAGGGCCGCTCCGGCAAGTTCCAGATCGCCGAGGGTGGTACGTTGTTTCTGGATGAAATCGGCGATATGCCGCTGCCGCTGCAGAGCAAACTGCTGCGGGTGTTGCAGGAAAAGGAATTCGAACCGGTCGGCTCCAACGAGATGCTGCACAGTGATGTGCGGGTGATCGCGGCCACATCGATGGACCTTGAAGCGGCAATCAAGCGCGGCGAGTTTCGCGCAGACCTGTACTACCGCCTGAACGTGCTGCCCATCCAGGTGCCGCCCCTGCGCGAACGCCTGGAAGATATTCCGGCGCTCAGCGAGGCGATCCTCGAAGAACTGCGCAGCCACCACGAACTGGACCTCGAGGCCCTGGCCCTGCTGGCCCAGCATGCCTGGCCGGGGAATATCCGCGAGTTGCGCAATGTGCTGGAGCGCGCGGCGCTGTTGAGCGATGACCTGGTATTGAACGCCGAGGAAGTCCGCGCGGCGATCGGCACCTTCAGTCCGGTGGCGCGTAGCAATGCCGTGGCAGCGGTGGAAGGCGAAAGCTACAACGCGGCGCGAGAGCGGTTTGACCGGCAGGTGATTGCAGCGGCGCTAAAGGCGTGTGATGGGAATGTGGTGGAAGCGGCCAAACGGTTGCGGCTGGGGCGGTCGACTTTGTACAAGAAGATGGTGGCCCTGGGCATTACCCAATCTCCAAATAGAGATACACATCTCAATAAATAGACAGCCTGGGTGGGAGGGGGCTTGCCCCCGATGGCATTGGTTCAGCCGCTATTTTCCTGGCTGATAGACCGCTATCGGGGCAAGCCCCCTCCCACATTTGATCCGCGCCTGTCTTGAAATTGAGACACGGCTTAAAACCTGTTGAAAAATATCCATATATTTCAAGCAATTAACCACTTGGCACACATCTCGCTATAGCCCTTCCCACAGCGTCACCCACAAAAATAACAATCCCATCTGGAGACACACCATGAGTGTGATCATTGCCCTGGCAGCCCTCGCGTTGCTGATGCTGGCTGCCTACCGTGGCTATAGCGTTATCCTGTTCGCCCCCATCGCCGCCCTCGGCGCGGTGCTGCTGACCGATCCTTCCGCCGTCGCCCCTGCCTTTACCGGGGTGTTTATGGAAAAAATGGTCGGCTTTATCAAACTGTATTTCCCGGTGTTCCTGCTGGGTGCGGTATTCGGCAAGTTGATTGAGTTGTCGGGCTTCTCGCGTTCGATCGTGGCGGCGGCGATCCGTTTGCTCGGCACGCGCCAGGCGATGCTGGTGATCGTGCTGGTCTGCGCCCTGCTCACCTACGGCGGCGTGTCGCTGTTTGTGGTGGTTTTCGCGGTGTACCCGTTCGCGGCGGAGATGTTCCGCCAGAGCAATATCCCCAAGCGCCTGATCCCGGCGACCATCGCCCTGGGTGCGTTTTCCTTCACCATGGACGCCCTGCCCGGCACGCCGCAGATCCAGAACATCATCCCCAGCACGTTCTTCAACACCACAGCCTGGGCGGCGCCGTGGCTAGGGCTGATCGGCACGATCTTCGTGTTCTGCGCCGGCATGCTCTACCTGGCACGCCAACGCAACAAGGCCCAGCGCGCCGGGGAAGGCTACGGCATCGACCTGCGCAATGAACCGGAAACCGCTGAGAACCTGGCGCTGCCCAACCCGTGGATCGCGCTGTCGCCGCTGATCCTGGTAGGCGTGATGAACCTGCTGTTCACCCACTGGATTCCGCAGTGGTACGGCAAGACCCACAGCCTCAGCCTGCCTGGCATGAGCGCGCCGGTGACCACCGAGATTGCCAAGCTCACGGCGATCTGGGCGGTGCAGGCGGCGCTGCTGGTGGGGATTATCGTGGTGCTGGTGTTCGGCTTCTCGGCCATCAAGAGCAAACTCGCCGAAGGCAGCAAGAGCGCGGTCAGCGGTGCGTTGCTGGCGGCGATGAACACCGCGTCGGAATACGGCTTCGGTGCGGTCATCGCTTCGTTGCCGGGCTTTCTGGTGCTGGCGGACTGGCTTAAGGGCATCCCCAACCCGTTGGTCAACGAGGCGATCACTGTGACGTTGCTGGCCGGTATCACCGGTTCCGCCTCGGGCGGCATGAGCATCGCCCTGGCCGCGATGTCCGAGAGTTTTATCGCGGCGGCCCACGCGGCCAATATCCCCCTTGAAGTGCTGCACCGGGTCGCGGCCATGGCCAGTGGCGGCATGGACACCCTGCCCCACAACGGCGCGGTGATCACCCTGCTGGCGGTCACCGGCCTGACCCACCGCGAAGCCTACAAGGATATTTTCGGCATCACGATTATCAAGACCCTTGCGGTGTTCGTGGTGATCGGTACTTTCTATGCCACTGGCATTGTATGAGGTGTACATGACGACATTGAATGGCAAGACCGCCCTGGTCACCGGCTCCACCAGCGGCATCGGCCTGGGTATCGCGCTGAGCCTGGCCAAGGCCGGCGCCAACCTGATCCTCAATGGCTTTGGCGATGCCAGCGCGGTAATCGCCCACGTGCAAGCCTATGGCGGCCAGGTCGGCCACCATCCGGCGGACGTCAGCGATCCGGCGCAGATCGCCGACATGTTCGCCTACGCCGAGCGTGAGTTCGGCGGCGTGGACATTCTGGTGAACAACGCCGGCATCCAGCATGTGGCGGCGGTCGAAGACTTCCCGGCCGAGCGCTGGGACGCGATCATCGCGATCAACCTGTCGTCGGTGTTCCACAGCACACGCTTGGGCCTGCCGGGCATGAAGGCCAAGGGCTGGGGGCGTATCGTCAATATTGCCTCGGTGCATGGCCAGGTCGGTTCGGTGGGCAAGGCCGCTTATGTGGCGGCCAAGCACGGCGTGATCGGCCTGACCAAAGTGGTGGGCCTGGAGACCGCCCCCAGCAACGTAACCTGCAACGCGATCTGCCCCGGCTGGGTGCTGACGCCGCTGGTGCAAAAGCAGATCGACGACCGCATTGCCCAAGGCGTGGACCCGCAGCAGGCGCAGCATGATCTGCTGGCGGAGAAACAGCCGTCGCTGGAGTTCGTGACCCCGTCGCAACTGGGCGAGCTGGTGCTGTTCTTGTGCAGCGAGGCCGGCGCCCAGGTGCGTGGTGCGGCATGGAATATCGATGGGGGCTGGCTGGCCCAATAGATCAAACACAGTGGAACGCTGTTGTTTGGAAGACGTGCATAAGAACAAGAGACCTGGCTGATGTCCGAAATCCTCTGGCAACCCTCCCCGGAACGCATCCGCAACACGCGCATGGATCAGTTCCGGCGCTTTATCAATGATCGCCACGCCGTGCAGCTTTGCGACTACCCGGCGCTGCACCAGTGGAGCATCGACCGGCGCGCCGAGTTCTGGCAGGCCATTGTCGCGTTTTTCGACGTGCAGTTTCGCAGCCCGCCCAGCGCCGCGCTGATCGAAGGCGACGCGATGCCCAGCGCCCAGTGGTTTCCCGGTGCGACCCTAAATTTTGCCGAGCACCTGCTGCGCCGCCGTGACCATCACCCGGCCGTGGTCGCCGTCGGCGAAGACGGCCAGCGCGAACAACTCACCTACGCCGAACTCGCCGCCCATGTCGCCGGCCTGCAAAACAGTCTGCGAGCGGCGGGCGTCGGTATAGGCGACCGCGTCGCGGCGTGTATGCCCAATACCTGGCAAACCCTGGTTGCCATGCTTGCCACCACCAGCCTTGGCGCGATCTGGTCGTGCTCTTCGCCCGACTTCGGCACCCAAGGCGTGATCGATCGCTTCGGCCAGATCGAACCCAAGGTGCTGATCACCTGCGCCGGTTATCGGTATGCCGGCAAAACCATCGATCAGAGCGCCAAGCTCAATGAAATCCTCGAACGCCTGCCGTCTTTGCAGCAGTTGATCGTGGTGCCGTACGCACGGCCGCAGGCTCGGGTCGAGGACTATCGCACCCGGGCCCGCGTGACGCTTTGGCAGGACGTTTACCAACCCGGCGGCGAGCCTGCGTTTGTTGCGGTGCCGTTCGATCATCCGCTGTACATCCTGTATTCCAGTGGCACCACTGGGGTGCCCAAGTGCATCATCCATGGCACCGGCGGTGTGCTGCTCACCCATCTGAAGGAACACGGCCTGCATGCCGACCTGTCCCGCGACGACTGCCTGTTCTACTACACCACCTGCGGCTGGATGATGTGGAACTGGCTGGTGTCGGTACTGGCCCTGGGCGCTACGGCGGTGCTCTATGACGGCTCGCCGTTTCACCCGGGGCCTGCGCGCTTGATCGACCTGATCGACGCGGAACGCATCAGCGTGTTCGGCACCAGCCCCAAGTTTCTCGCCACCCTGGAAAAGGCCGGCCTGCAACCGCGCCTGAGCCATGCGCTGGGTAGCCTTAAGGGGCTGATCTCAACCGGCTCGCCGCTGTCACCGCAGAGCTACGATTACGTGTACCGCGAGATCAAGGCCGAGCTGTGCCTGTCGTCGATGTCCGGCGGTACCGACATCGTCTCCTGTTTTGTCATCGGCAACCCGGTGCTGCCGGTGCGCCGTGGCGAAATCCAGTGCAAGAGCCTGGCGATGGCCATCGAGGTGTGGGACGACCAGGGCCAGCCGTTGATCGGCGAAAAAGGTGAGCTGGTGTGTACCCGTCACTTCCCCGCCATGCCCATCGGCCTGTGGAACGACCCCGACGGGCAGAAACTGCGTGCGTCGTATTTCAGCCAGTTCCCCGGCGTATGGGCCCAGGGCGACTACGCCGAGGAGCGCGCCAACGGCAGCCTGTTGATCCACGGGCGTTCGGACGCGGTGCTCAACCCCGGCGGCGTGCGCATCGGCACCGCCGAGATTTATCGCCAGGTGGAAAAAGTCCCTCAGGTGCTGGAAAGCCTGGCCATCGGCCAACGCTGGCAGGACGACGTTCGGGTCGTGCTGTTTGTGCGCCTGGACCCTGGCGTCGTGCTCGATGAGGCGCTGGAACAGCAGATCCGCCAGGTGATCCGCGCCAACACCACACCGCGCCATGTGCCGGCGAAGATCCTCGCCGTCAGCGATCTTCCGCGCACCATCAGCGGCAAGATCGTCGAACTGGCGGTGCGCAACGTCGTGCACGGCGAACCGGTGAAGAACACCGACGCCCTGGCCAACCCCGAGGCCCTGGAGGCGTTTCGCGACCGTCCCGAACTGGCTTGAAGATGAAAGGTTTCAGCTCTGAGGGGCCGATTTGCGAGACAAAACGCCAGGGCGTGCTATTTTTCCGGGGTAGTCACTTATTGCCCACTCACGGGATAATGGGTGTTTTTATCTTTCAAAGCGTTACGCTCAGGGCTTTTTCATGAATGGAACATCCACCGGTAGCGAAGCCGCTGCATTGATTGCACGGCTGGACTGGGCACGAAGCCCGCTCGGTGAGGCCAATGACTGGCCGCAAAGCCTGCGCACAGCCGTCGATATCGTGGTCAATTCACCGATGCCGATGCTTTTGCTGTGGGGCCACCAACTTATCCAACTGTACAACGATGGCTTTGCCCGGCTGGCGGGCAACAAGCACCCCGATGCCATGGGCCAGCCGGCGCATCAGACCTGGCCGGAGCTGGAAAGCTTTACCGCACCGATCTACAGCGCCGTGCGCGACGGGCAGACGCGCACCTTCAGCGAGCAGCGCTTTGTGCTGCAGCGCAACCACCGCGACACCGAAATCTGGCTGGACCTCACCTACAGCCCGATCCGCGACGAAAGCGGCCAGGTTGCCGGCATCCTGGTCACCGCCATCGACACCCACGAGCGCCGCAGCAAGGCCCTCGAGCTGCAACAACGCTCCGAAGCCAGCCTGAAGGCCCAGCACAACAGCGAGCAACGCCTGCAATTGGCGCTGGCCGCTACCGACGCGGTGGGTACCTGGGATTGGGACATTGGCGAAGACCACTTCATCGCCGACGCGCACTTCGCCTATCTGCACGGCGTCGCACCCGGCGACGCCGGCCTCTTGCCCATCAGCGCCTACCTGCAAGGTGTTCACCCCGAAGACCGTGGCACGGTGGCGCGCAGCATCAAGCATTGCATCAGCCACGGCACCGAATACGCCGAGGAGTACCGTTTGTTGCTGCCCGATGGCGAGGTACGCTGGATCTTCGCCCGCGGCCGCTGCTACAAGGACCACCAGGGCCGGCCGGTGCGTTTCCTCGGCGCCGCCCTGGACCTGACCGAACGCAAGACCACCGAACAGGCCCTGCGCCACCTCAATGAAAACCTCGAAGAGCGGGTCGCCCAGCGCACCCAGGCGCTGGCCGAGGCCAACCAGCGCCTGCAAAACGAAATGTACGAACGCGAGCGCGCCGAAGATGCCTTACGCCATGCGCAAAAGATGGAAGCGGTAGGCCAGCTCACCGGCGGCATCGCCCATGACTTCAACAATATGCTCACCGGTATTATCGGCAGCCTGGACCTGATGCAGCGTTACATCACCGCAGGGCGCAGCGAGGAGATCGGCCGTTTCATCGAAGCCGCCGTGTCCTCCGCCCATCGCGCCGCCGCCCTCACCCATCGGTTGCTGGCGTTCTCCAGGCGCCAGTCGCTGGACCGGCGCCCACTGGACCCGAACCAGCTGGTGGCGTCCCTGGAAGACCTGTTCCGTCGTACCAAAGGCGCGCACATTCGCCTGAATGTGCAACTGGGCCAGGACATCTGGCCGGTCAACACCGATGCCAGCCAGTTGGAAAACGCGTTGCTCAACCTGGTGATCAATGCCCGCGACGCCATGCCCGACGGCGGTGAAATACTGATCGAAACCGCCAACAGTTACCTGGACGGCACCGACATCACCACCCTCGAACCCGTCAAGGCCGGCGATTACGTGATGCTCGGTGTGTGCGACAACGGCACCGGCATGGCGCCGAAGATTCTTGCCAAAGCGTTCGACCCCTTCTTCACCACCAAGCCTATCGGCCAGGGTACTGGCCTGGGGCTGTCGATGATCTACGGGTTTGCCCAGCAGTCCGGCGGCCATGTGACCATCCAAAGCGAGCCGGGCCAGGGCACCTGCGTGCGCCTGTACCTGCCGCGCCTGCACGGCACCTCCCTGGAGAGCAGCCTGCCGGCCAGCCTCGGCGAAGCGCCGGTGGCCCAGGCGGGCGAAGCAGTCGTAGTGGTCGAGGATGACCTGGCGGTGCGCATGCTGGTGGTGAACCTGCTGGACGAATTGGGCTACACCGCACACCAGGCAGCGGACGCGCGTACCGCGTTGCCGCTGCTGGAATCGGACCTGCGCGTGGACCTGCTGGTGACCGATGTGGGCCTGCCGGGCATGAACGGCCGGCAACTGGCGGAAATCGCGCGCCAGCACCGTCCGGGGCTCAAGGTGCTGTTCATGACCGGCTACGCCGAAAAAGCCTCCGAGCGCCAGGGCTTCCTGGAGGATGGCATGGACATGGTAGCCAAGCCGTTTTCCATTGATCTGCTGGCGACGAAAATCCGCGCGATGATCGGCGTCGACGAACGACTTCAGGCATAATCGCGCGCCGTCGCACACCTGGTAAAAAACCATGAAAGCCCAAGCCCGTCATATCCTGGTGAAAACCAGCGAGGAAGCCGAACAACTCAAGCAGCGCATTGCCAAGGGCGAAGCTTTTGATGTGCTGGCCAAGAAGTACTCCACCTGCCCGTCGGGCAAACGTGGCGGCGATCTGGGCGAGATCCGGCCAGGGCAAATGGTTGGGGCGATCGATGCGGTGATTTTCAAGAAACCGCTGCGGGTGGTGCATGGGCCGGTCAAGAGCAAGTTCGGGTATCACTTGGTGCAGGTGTTTTATCGCGACTGAGGGACGCCTTCAGGGCCCTATCGGGGGCAAGCCCCCTCTCCCACCGTGGAATGCATATATCTGGAGGAATGCAATCGACTGTGGGAAGGGGCTTGCTCCCGATCCGCCGAAGTCGGCCATTCACCCCAGGGGAATCAATGCCCCCGGAACCTGAATCACCCGACTGGCCAGACGATGTCCAGCCAACGCCGCCACCTCGGGTGAACCACCCTGGAGCCGGCTGGCCAGATACGCCGCACTGAACGAATCCCCCGCCGCCGTGGTATCCACCACCTTCTCGATCTTCAACGCCGGCACGGCAAAATGCTCGCCGTTGCAGCGGATAAGGCATGTATCGGCGCCACGCTTGAGCACCACCTCGGCAATGGCTGGATAGGCCGCGAACACCTGCTCGGCGTCCTGATAGCCAAACAACCCGCGCTCGTCATCTTCGGTGAGCAAGGCGATGTCCACTTCGGCGAGCACCGCGTGATACGCCGCGCGCGCTGCTTCCACACTGGGCCACAGGCGCGGACGGTAGTTGTTGTCGAACACTACCTGGCCGCCACGGCGGCGGGTTTCGATCAGCGCCTGCAGCAGGCGCGCACGGCCGACCTCACCGAGCACGGCCAGGGTGATACCGCTGAAATACACCACGTCGTAGCTCGGCAGCGCCGCCAGAACCGGCTCGGCGGCAGGCGTGGTGAAGCAGTCGCGCACGGCGGCTTCGTTGCGCCAATACAGAAATTTTCGCTCGCCCTTGGCATCGGTCTGGATGCAATACAAACCCGGCAACCGCCCCGGCAGGCGTTGGACCAGGCCGAGACCGAGACCTTCGTCGGCCCATTGCCGGCGCATTGCATCGCTGAAGCTGTCATCGCCCAGGGCGGTGACGTAGTCGACGCTGCCGCTTTCGCCCAGCGCACGGCGCAGGTACACCGCAGTGTTCAGGGTGTCGCCGCCAAAGCTCTGAACCAGGCTGCCGTCGGCGCGGTGTTGCAGTTCGATCATGCATTCGCCGATCAGGGCGATGCGAGGGGTTGTGTTCATGCCTGAGTCTCTGATGTGGTTGAGGGCTCTATCGGGGGCAAGCCCCCTCCCACATGGGAACGCATTTCAACAGGTGGGTGGGGGCTTGCCCCCGATAGGGGCGGCGCGGTTTAGAAGCAGGTGTGCAGGGGTTCGATCACTTGCAATTGCTCATCCACCAGGCAGCCGACTTGCCATTTGTCGAAGGTCAGGCACGGGTGCGAGGTGCCGAAGGAAATGATGTCGCCAATGCGCAGTTCCAGCCCCGGCGCCACGGTCATAAAGGCGTGCTGGTCCATCACGGCCGTGACGCTGCAGGCACTCACGTCATCGCCTTCGGCCGGCAGGATACCGGCCTTGTAGCGCTTGAGCGGCATCGGCAGGCCGGCGTCGTAGGCCACGTCGCGCTTGCCCAGGGCGATGACTGCAAACCCTGGCTCGGGCAGCGATTGTACGTGGGCCCAGACTTCCAGGGCCGGGCGCAGGCCTTCGCTGAGGTCGCTGCGGCGGTCGAGCACGCAGCACTGCGCATCTTTGTAGATACCGTGGTCGTGGGCCACGTAGCTGCCGGGGCGCAGTACGCTGAGAAAACGCCCGGCGGCGTTCTGGGCTTCGAACGACTCGGCGATCAGGTCGTACCAGGCCGACCCCGAAGCGGTGACGATGGGCTTGGCCAGATCGAAAGCGCCGCTGTCCTGCAGTTCCATCGCCAGGCGCACCAGGCTCGCGGCAAAATCGCGAATACCGCGGATGGCGTGTTCGCCGTGGATCACCCCTTCGTAGCCTTCGATCCCCGTCAGTGCCAGGGCCGGCTGCGCCTTGATCGCCTTGGCCAGGTCGCGCACGTCCTGCTCGCTGCGGCACCCGCAACGTCCGCCGAGCACGCCATACTCGATCATCACGTTCAGGCGCAGGCCACGGGCGGCAAAAAACCGCCCCAGGTCGGCGACGTTGTCCGGATGGTCGACCATGCAATGGAACTCGAAATCCTGGTCGGCCAACAGCTCAGCAATCAACGCCATGTTCGGCGCGCCCACCAACTGGTTGGCCATCAATACGCGGCGCACGCCACCGGCATAAGCAGCACGGGTCTGCACCGCGCTGGCCAGGGTAATACCCCACGCGCCCTGCTCGATCTGCCGTTTGAACAGCGCCGGCATCATGCTGGTCTTGCCATGGGGCGCCAGCTCGGCGCCGCTGTTGCGGACAAACGTCTGCATCCAGCGAATGTTGTGTTCCAGGGCGTCACGGTGCAGCACCAGGGCCGGCAGGCTGACGTCGCGGACCAGATGGGCACCGACCGCGGCGGCGCCTTTTTCAACGGCATTGAGGGCAGGCATAAGAGGTTCCTATTCGTTGATGCGACGGGCCAGATGGTTGGCGCTTTCGATCAGCACCCGGCGATAGTCGTTGTAGTTGTTGAGGGCGTCGGCCCGTGGCGCGACGATGCACAAAGTCGCGATGCTCACCCCTTGGGCATCCCGCACCGGGGCGGCGAAACAGTGGGTGAAGGTGTCGGCCACGCTGTCGAACGAGAAGAAGCCGTCGAGGCTGGCTTGACGAATCTGCGCCAGGAAAGTCTCCAGCGGCAGGCGCTGGCCGTCCGGCAGGATGAAGTCGTCGGGGTCGATCAGGTCGACGATCTGCTGATCGCTCAAGTGCCCCAGCAGCAGACGCCCGGAGGCAGTCCAGGGGATGGGCGCGTTTTCGCCGATGTCCGAGGAAATACGGAAATGCCGCTCACCTTCGCGCATCAGCGCCACGGTGTATTTGCGCCCGTTGAGCAGGCACATCTGGGCGGTCTCGTGGGTCTGGCTGACGATCTCCTGCAAGGCATGGTCGGCCTCGCGGGTCAGGTCGAAATGGCGCAGGTGCGCCTGACCGAGAAAGTACAGTTGGCGGCCCAGGTAGACGTGACCGTCCTTGCCCACCGTTTCCAGGATGCGCCGTTCCAACAGCGAGGCGACCAGTTCATAGACCGTGGACTTGGGGCTGCCGATGCCGCTGGCGATATCGTTCGGGCGCAGCGGTTGGCCGATTTCCTTGAGAAAATCGAGAATATCGAACGCGCGGTCCAGGCCTTTGGCGCGGCGTTTGATGGTGTCTTCGGTCATGGCGGTATTCGGTCCGGTCGAAGTGGTTGGGTGCGGCACAATGCCCTGTGGAAGGGGGATAAGTCCCCCTCCCACAATGGATCTGTTGTGGTCTCACGATCCGGGCAATTTAGCCTTTTTTCCGGTAGGCCACGCAATCGATCTCGACCTTGCAATCGACCATCATGCTTGCTTGCACGCAAGCCCGCGCAGGGGCGTGTTCAGGGGTGAAATATTCGCCGAAGACTTTGTTGAAACTCCAGAAGTCCCGTGGGTCTTCCAGCCATACGCCGACCCGGACCACGTCTTTCAATTCGTAGCCGGCTTCTTCCAGAATCGCTACCACATTGCGCAAGGTCTGGTGGGTTTGCTCGACAATGCCGCCGGTAATGATTTCGCCGTCCACCGCCGGTACCTGGCCTGAGACGTACAACCAGCCGTCCGCTTCCACGGCGCGCGCGAAAGGACGAGGCTGGCCACCGCCGGCAGTACTGCCGGCTCCGTAACGAGTGATGCTCATAACGATGTGCTCCTGATTAAAAACGAATGTTCTTCAAAAATTCCGCCAGGCGCGGCGATTGCGGACGTTCGAAGATATCCTTCGACGAACCCTGCTCCTCAATACGCCCCTGGTTCATAAATACGATCTGGTCGGACACTTCATAGGCGAAACGCATTTCATGGGTGACCAGCAACATGGTCATGCCCTCTTCGGCAAGGCCCTTGATCACACTGAGCACTTCGCCGACCAGTTCCGGGTCCAACGCCGAGGTCACTTCATCGAACAGCATCAGGCTGGGGTTCATCGCAATGGCGCGGGCAATCGCCACGCGCTGTTGCTGGCCACCGGACAATTGGCCGGGAAAGTGATTGCGCCGCTCTAGAAGTCCTACGCGCTCAAGCCATTTTTCCGCGAGCGCTACCGCCTGGTCCTTAGGCATTTTCTTAACTTTCAGTAAGCCCAGGGTGACGTTCTGCAACGCGCTCAAATGCGGAAACAGGTTGAACTGCTGAAACGCCATGCCCGTCATCGCCCGATGCTGAGCGATCACGCGCTCCGGGTGACGCACGCGTTTGCCACCGACGTCGCTGTAGCCAATCGACTCGCCGTCCAGGGTGATCTGGCCGCCCTGGAACTCTTCCAGCAAATTGACGCAACGCAGCAGTGTGGTCTTGCCTGAGCCGCTGGAGCCGATCAGCGTCACCACATTGCCGCGCTGCATCGACAGGTCGACGCCCTTGAGCACTTCGACCTCGCCGTACTGTTTGCGCAGGCCGCGAATGTTCAGCAGCGGTTCGGTTGTGTGAGATTGGTTCATGGCAAGGCCACCCGCTTTTCAATGTAGCGCCCGAATAACTCGATGGCGTAGTTAATGACAAAGAACAGAAACCCGGCGAACAGGTAGAACTCCAGGGTCATGAAGGTGCGTGCGATCACTTGTTGGGTGCTGAGCAGCAATTCGGCCACGCCGATTACCGACAACAAGGTCGAGGCTTTGACGATTTCCGTGGAGGAATTGACCCAGGTCGGCAGGATCTGACGCAACGCCTGCGGCAACAGCACGTAGCCGAGCGACTGCCGGAACGTCAGACCGATCGCCTTGCTCGCTTCGAGTTGCCCACGGGGAATGGCTTGCAATGCGCCGCGCACGATTTCCGACACGTGGGAGCCGCAGAACAACGTAAGCCCGACCGCACCGGCCTGGAATGCGCTGATCTGCCAGCCGAGCGCCGGCAGCATGTAGAAGCACGCCAGCACCAGCACAAACACCGGGGTGCCACGGATCAGGTCGACATACAGGCGAAACGGTGCACGCATCCAGAACCTGCCGTAGGTCAGGATCAACCCGGCGACGATACCGATCAGCGTGCCAAAGATAATAGCCAGCGCCGACACATAGACACTGGCCTGAAACCCCGCCCAGAGCGTGTCCCGGGCGATCCACAACGCATGCAACCAGCTGGGAGATTCGTACATGGGGAACCCTCCTTAACGACGGATCGCCAGACGTTGTTCCAGGTAGCGGAGCAACAGGGCAATGAGGTAACAGGCGGCCACGTAGAGCGCGGTCGTGACCAGCCAGGTTTCAATCACCCGGTAGCTTTCGACGTTGATCTTGCGGGCGTAATAGGTCAGTTCCGGCACGGCGATCGCAGCGGCCAGGGAGGTGTCCTTGAACAGCGAGATAAAGTTGTTCGACAGCGCCGGCAGCACATTGCGCAGCATCACCGGCACGGTGATATAGGCCCGAATGCGCCACTCGCCCAGGCCGATGGCCAGGCCGGCTTCGCGCAGCCCCTTGGGAATATTCAACAGCCCGGCGCGGAACACTTCGGTCAGGTACGCCCCGGCGTAAAGCGACAAGGTGATGATGAACGAAGGAATCTTGTCCAGACGAATGCCCAGGCTGGGCAACGCAAAGTAGATCAATAGGATCAACACCAGGATCGGTGTATTGCGCACCACCGTCACATACACCGAGGCCAGCATGCGCAAGGCGCGGTGCCTGGACAGCATGGCAAACGCCATCAGCAGGCCGATCGCGCAGCCGATGGCGATCGACAGCAATGCCAGTTGCAGACCCAACCCGAGCCCCGCCAGCAAGGTGTCGAAATCGCGCCAGACGGCGGCAAAATTCAACTGATAATTCATGGTCAACGCTACCTGAAAGGGGCGCCAGTGTTGGCGCCCCGGTTTTTACACGTCACTTGAACTCGACAGGGAAGCCAATCGCCGGCTCCGGCAGGTCCACGCCAAACCATTGCTTGAAGGACGCTTTGTAGGTGGGGAACTCCACGCCGGTCATGGCTTCATGCAGCGCCGTGTTGACGAAGTTCAGCCACTCCTGATCGCCGCGCTTGACCGCGCAGGCGTAGGTCTGCGGGCTCCAGGCGTAGGCCGGGCTGCGGTAGCGGCCGGGGTTCTGCACCATCAGGTATTTGACCGAGGACTGATCGGTGGCGGCGGCATCGGCGCGGCCGGAGTTCACGGCCTGGTACATCAGGTCAACGCTGTCGTACTGATCGACCTTGGCCTTGGGCAGCGCCTGGTGCACCAACTCTTCGGCGTACACGTTCTGCAGCACGGCCACGGTCACGCCATCGCCCGCGGCCTGCAGGTCGTCGATTTCCTTGTACTTGCTGTTGTTCGGCAGCAGCAGGCCCACGCCTTCGCGGTAGTAAGGCAAGGTAAACGCCACCTGCTGCGCGCGGCTGGCGGTGACAGTGATGAACTGGCAGCTCATGTCGACCTTGTCGGTGAGCAGGTTGGGAATTCGCGCGTCGGACGACTGCACCACGAACTCGACCTTGCTTGGGTCGTTGAACAGCCCCTTGGCCACGATGCGGCCGATATCGATATCGAACCCTTGCAACTTGCCATCCGCTCCCTGGAAGTGCCACGGCGCATTGGTACTGCCTGTACCCACGATCAGATGCCCACGTTTGAGCACATCATCGAGCTTGCTGCCCGCCGCCTGCGCAACGCTGGCGAGGGAAGCCGATGCGGCGAAGAGAAAAACACACGCTTTGAACACGGAAGGTCGGTGATGCATGACAAGCACTCCAGGGGTTGTGTATTCCGCTATACCGGAACTTAGTTTGTAACAACGGAATAGACAGCAGAAAGTGTGCCATACGTAGACGCGGAAAAATATGCTGGTGGGAAATACCTTTTAGATCAGTGAGATAGGCTTTTGATGAAATACGGCTAAGAGCCAGTATCGGCTGCTAAGGTGCTACCTGCGGCCACAGGTTGGGTGATAACGCCTCAATTGGGGGCGGTGGCAGCGTGGAAATATCGAGAGGGGGAGCTAGGCTTTCAGGGTCAGGCGCGGCGTGTTGTTTTGGTTTTTTGGAGGCGGGGTGCGGGGGCGATGATGAAGACGAGTGTTGTCGGGTTAGTGGTTTTTGCGATGTTTGCCGGGCATGCACTGGGCAGCGAGGACCGTCGCGCGTGCAAGGAGGAGTTGGCGAGGCTCAAGGAGTCCTTCGATGCCAATTACAGCAGCCAGAACCATCACGACTATCGCCGCGCCAAGGCGTCTCGCGACAATGAGGAATACCGCAAGTGCGCGAACCAGGCGCGCAAGGCGCGCGAACGCGCGGAACGGGAGGCTGACCTGTAAAGGTTGACAGTAGACGCAGGCGCGGGCCCGGCTTAGCGTTGGTGAAAACCAGCTCTATCCAGGAGGTTCACGCCATGGGGTATGCCACCGCAACGATTGCCAACGCCCAGGAATATCAACGGATCTTGAACACCAAGCGTCCGGTATTCATTTTGTTTGTCTCTGAGCATTGCCCAGCCTGCGTAACGGCCGGGCCGCTGTTTGACCGAATTGCCCGACAGTACCCGCGCGTGCGCAGCCTGGTGGTGGATTGCGCGAAGACGCCGAGGCACCCTGACGTGACGGGTACCCCGACGTTACTGATTTATATGCGCGGCACCTTGATGGAGAAACTCAAGGGCTTCGGGCCCGAGACCAAGCAACTCCGTGTCGTGCGCAGCACCTTCAAACACTATTCACGTCGCAAGGTTGCAAAACCACTTGCGTCACCCGCCGCTCTTCTACCGCGACCACCGTCAAACGCCAACCCTCATGCTCCAGCCGGTCGCCCACCACGGGCAGACGGTCGAGCAGGCTCATCACCAATCCCGCCAAGGTCTGGTAATCCTGGGTAGCGATGGCGTTGAAGCCGATGCGTTGGCGCACGTGCTGCAGATTCAGCGCGCCGTTGACGCGAAAGCCCGCGCCTTCTTCAACAATGTCCGGGCCTTCAATTTCGCTGGCATCCGGCAGTTCGCCTGCGATGGACTCAAGAATGTCGGTCATGCTCAATACGCCGATAAAATCACCGAATTCGTTGATCACAAACGCGATGTGGGTCGACTCCTGGCGCATCTGCTCCAATGCATTGAGGATCGAAAAACTCTCCAACAGATTGATCGCCCGGCGCGCCAGGTGCTCAAGGTTCGGCTCGTTACCAGCCAGGCATTCCTTGAGCAGTTCCTTCTTGTGCACAAAGCCTAATGGCTCATCAATGGCACCGTTACGGATCAACGGCAGCCGGGAATAGGACGAATGCATCATTTTCAGGCGAATAGTGTCGCGATCGTCCGACAGATCGATGAAGTCGACCTTGGCCCGCGGTGTCATCAGCGTGCGGATCGGTCGCTCGGCCAATTGCAGTACGCCGCTGATCATGACCCGCTCGCGTCGGTGGAACAGCGGACCTTGCGCCGCGTCCGGTTCGCCCAGCAGATCGGCAACCTCTTCACCGACCTCTTCCACCGCCAGGCTGCGGCCGCCCAACAGGCGCATGACCGCATGGGCGGTGCGCTCACGCACCGGCAGCACGCCCTGCGCCGATTTCCTGCGACGGGCGCGGGCAATCTGGTTGAACACTTCGATCAGAATCGAGAAGCCGATGGCCGCATACAGGTAGCCCTTCGGAATATGAAAGCCCAGGCCTTCGGCGGTCAGGGCGAAGCCGATCATCATCAGAAAGCCCAGACACAGCATGATCACCGTGGGGTGGGCATTCACGAAGCGCGTCAACGGTTTGCTCGCGACAATCATCAGGCCGATGGAAATGATCACGGCGATCATCATCACCGCCAGCTCTTCCACCATGCCCACGGCGGTAATCACCGCATCCAGGGAAAACACCGCATCGAGCACCACGATCTGCGCCACGATGGGCCAGAACAGCGCATAAGCCGCATTGCCCGAACGCTGTGCCACATGGCCCTCCAGACGCTCATGCAATTCCATGGTCGCCTTGAACAGCAGGAACACACCGCCGAACAACATGATCAGATCGCGCCCCGAGAAAGCCTTGTCAAAGACCTCAAACAGCGGCTGGGTGAGCGTTACCAACCAGGAAATACTCGCCAGCAGGCCCAGGCGCATCAGCAACGCCAGAGACAAACCGATCAACCGCGCACGGTCGCGCTGCTCGGGCGGGAGCTTATCCGCCAGGATCGCAATAAACACCAGGTTGTCGATACCCAGCACCAGTTCCAGCACAATCAAGGTCAACAAGCCGAGCCAGGCCGTTGGATCCGCTAACCATTCCATTTATGAAGTCTCCTGGTTGAATTCAGAATGCCGGACACGGCAAGACGCGGTCAGAAGACCGGGACAAGGTTAGCAATCGAAAAACGGGATGTTTCAGCGGGAACGGCAGCAACAAGCGCCTTGGGGAGAGACGACTGGGGGGCTCCGAGAGGGTATTCATGCAAGTCCTGTGATCAGAAAAGGACTTAAATCCTACATTCGAAACGCGACTTTCCCACAACACAAAACCATTACAAAACCTGTATCTGACACATAAACCAGGTGGGAGGGGCTTGCTCCCGATCGCTCACCACAGCAAGCCCGCTCACAACAGAGTTATTTATCAGCCTTAAGATGTGTGCACAGACCTACGCCCACAATCACACTGCATTCTGAATCCAGATTTACCAAAAGCGCTGCTGAGTCAACCGACTCCACCACGTCAACAACACTCGATCCACCGACCCGCTCGCCGCCAACCCCACGCGCTCCTGCAAACTCTTGCGCTCGGCATAGTGCAAATGAAACACCTCGGCCGTCTTCGCCTTCGTCGCCAGGTATTCATCGCTGGTCTGCAGTTCATCAACCAGCTGTTTATCCAACGCAGCCACACCCAGCCACACTTCGCCGGTCGCCACTTCGTCGATGGCCAGTTGCGGGCGATAACGCGAGACAAAGTTCTTGAACAGTTGATGGGTAATGTCCAGATCCTCCTGGAACTTCTCCCGGCCCTTCTCGGTGTTTTCGCCAAACACCGTCAAGGTGCGCTTGTATTCACCAGCGGTGAGGACTTCAAAGTCGATATCGTGCTTCTTGAGCAGGCGATTGACGTTGGGCAACTGCGCCACCACGCCAATGGAGCCGAGGATGGCAAACGGGGCGCTGATGATCTTCTCGCCGATGCACGCCATCATGTAGCCGCCGCTGGCCGCCACCTTGTCGATGCACACCGTCAACGGCACGCCGGCCTGGCGGATACGCGCCAGTTGCGACGAGGCCAGGCCGTAGCTGTGCACCATACCGCCGCCGCTTTCCAGGCGTAGCACCACTTCGTCCTTGGGCGTGGCCAGGCTCAGGAGTGCGGTGATTTCATGGCGCAGGCTCTCGGTGGCCGAAGCCTTGATGTCACCGTCGAAATCCAGCACGAACACGCGTGGTTTAGCTTCGGCTTTTTGCTTGCCCTTCTTTTTCTCAGCCTTGCCCTCGGATTTGCGCAGGGCCTTGAGCTGGTCCTTGTCGAGCAGGCTCGACTCCAGACGTTCGCGCAGGCCTTTGTAGAAATCGTTGAGTTTGCTGACCTGCAATTGGCCGGCGGACTTGCGCCGACCTTTGCTGCGCAGCGCCGCGAAGCTGATCAGCACCACCAGAATGGCGACCACCAGGGTGACGGTTTTAGCTAGAAAACTTGCGTACTCGGCAAGAAACTCCATAAGACACCTATGAGGCTCGAAAGCCGCAGTCTACGGGGATTGGCGTCGCTGTGTCTAACGCTGTTCACTCGGTCAGAAACCTACAAAAAAAACGACAGGGTCCTACTTGAGTAGTTCGATTCCCACACGATTTTCAGACGTACAACTCAGCATTTACAGGGGAAAACGACTTTAAACTTCGCGTTGAAAGCATTCGACAGGACCCCTGCTCATGCGTCCCTTCCCGCTCGATATTCGCGCCTGCCTGCTCACGCCCCTGTCCATTGCGTCGAGTGCCGCCACGCCCGGTCTGGCCGCTACCGTGCAGGCCAACCCGGTTGAGCTGCGCACACAGGAATTCGAACGCCGAACCCGTGAACATCTGGAACGCGAGCAACGCTTGCGCCAGCTCGAACGCGAACCACCGGCGCCGGCAAGCCCCTCCGCACCGTCGCCCGTCACCGACGAGCCCTGCTGGCACACGAGCGGGCTGAGCCTGGCGGGCAATTCCCTGTTGGACCCTGCGCGCGTGCGCAGCCTGCTGCAGTCACACCTCACCGCCTGCATGAGCGCTACGCAGATAAACCAACTGCTCGCGGCATTGACCGCGCTGTATGTCGACGCGGGCTTTATCGCCAGCCGGCCGTACTTGCGGCAGGCGCCCGAAGATGACCAACCCTTGGATATCGTCATCGAACAAGGCTTTGTGGAGAGCATCGAGCTGGCCGACCCGAGCCTGCCCGTGTCGCTGCGCGGTGCGTTTCCCGGGATGCTGGGCCAACCGCTGCAACTGCGCGACCTGGAGCAGGGCCTCGACCAGTTGAACCGCCTGCGCTCACTCGACCTGACGGTGCAGGTATTGCCCGGCACCGAGCCCGGCGGCTCCCATCTGCGGGTGCATCCGCGCAGCGTTGCATCGCGCCTGAGCAGCATTGCGCGGTACAACAACCGGGGCGCCGACACCACCGGGCGGCACACGGGCGTGTTCAACCTCGCCTACGACAGCCCGCTGGGCCTGAATGATTTCATCAACCTCAGCGCCAGCACCTCCCTGGCCGGCAGCACCCGTTACAGCCGCTCCGAGGGCATCTACTATTCGCTGCCCTACGGGTACTGGACCCTGGCCCTGACTGCCAGCCAGGCGCATTACCGGTACGGCATCGAACTGCCCAGTCAGACCATCAGGGCCAACGGTCAGGTCAATCAGTATGGCGTGGGCCTCAACCGCCTGTTGTGGCGCGACCAGCGCACCCTGCTGAACGGCAACCTGCGCCTGAGTACCAAACGTTCACGCAGCTATATTGCCGACACCTTCCTGGCGATTCAGAGCCCAAGCCTCACGGTGGCCGAAGCCAGCCTCAACCTGCTGAGGATCTCCGACGGCATCTGGAACGGCACACTCAGCTACGCCCAGGGCCTTCGTGGGCTGGGCGCCGACCGGGACAGCCAGCACCCATCCCCGGGCCTGCCGCGCGCGCAGTTTCGCAAGTACCGCCTCGACATCGACTACACGCGTCAAAGCCAGCGTATCGAGCGGTTATGGAGCAGCCAATTGACGCTGCAATACAGCCCCGACCCGCTGCCGGGCCTGGAGCAGCTGCTGGTCACCGACCATTACGCGGTGCGCGGCTTTCGCCTGAGCACACTGGCCGCCGCCAACGGTGCGGTGTGGCGCAATACCCTCAGCCTGCCACGCCCGCTTGCCGAGCAATGGCATATCAGCCCCCGATTGGGCGTCGACCTGGGCTGGAGCCAGTACGTAAACGGCGCCGACATCCAGCGCGTGGGCGGCGCCAGCCTTGGCATGGCGCTGTCCCGGCGCGACTGGCAGCTGGACCTGGATTACCAGCGCGGCCTGTTCGGGCCGGCGTTGCCAGCCAAGGCGCGAGGCTTCTGGCTGATGGAGTTGAGCCTGCCTCTGAAATGACCCTTTCACAACAACAAGAAGACCACACCATGAGCCGTCATTCTCGATTTCCCCGCGTTCACCTCAAACCCTCCCAGACCCTGCGCTGGGCAATCTGCAGCCTGATCACCCTTCACTCAGGGCAACAAACCTTCGCCGCCGACGTGCTACCGGTGGCCGGCAATGCGCAGCTTGTCACCGCACAGGGCGTGCCGGTGGTGAACATCGTCGCGCCCAACGCGGCCGGGGTCTCCCACAACAAATTTGTCGACTACAACGTCCAGCGTGCAGGCCTGGTGCTGAACAACGCATTGACCGCGGGCCAGTCGCAACTGGCCGGGCGGCTGTCGGCCAACCCACAGTTGCGCGGGCACGAGGCACGCTTGATTCTGAATGAAGTGGTCAGCCGCAACGCCTCCCGCATCAATGGCGCACAGGAAGTGTTCGGCCGCCCCGCCGACTACGTCCTGGCCAACCCCAATGGCATCCACGTCAATGGCGCCAGCTTCATCAATACACCGCGCGCCAGCTTTGTGGTGGGACGCCCGGAGTTCGAGAACGGTGCGCTCAAGCGCCTCACCACGTTCGATAGCGTCAACGCGCTGAACGTCGGCGAGCGAGGTGTGCACAACAGCACCGGCGCTATCGACCTGATTGCCCCGCGCATCGACACCACCGGGCCTGTCAGCGCACGAGACGACCTCAACCTGGTCCTCGGACAGAACCGCCTGCGCTACAGCGACAGCAGCCTTGAAAGCAGCCGCCGGGCCAACACGCGCCCGGTGGATGCGCAACTGCTGGGCGCCATGCAAGGCGGGCGTATCACGCTGGTCAGTACTGCCGAAGGCGCCGGGGTCAGGATCGCCGCGCCGTTGACGGCACGCGGCGATATCAAGGTCACCTCAGCCGGCAATCTCGAAATCTCCGGCATTCCCGACCCCCTGCGTATGCGGGTCAGCAGCACCTCCGGCGATATTGCGCTGCAGGCTCGGGATGACCTGAACTTGTCGGCGGTAGACGTGCAGGGCCGCGCCATCGATGCGAGCGCCGGGGGCACCCTGCGGCTTGACGCCAAAACCCGCACTAGCCGGGACGAGAAACGTGAGTCCTGGAAAAAGAAGGTGCTGTTCGTCACCCACGAAACCTACGACAAAACGACCCTGAAAACCCGCGTCGAGCAATTCGGCACCCACCTCAAGGCGCGCACCGACCTGACGCTCAAGGCCGGCGCAGACCTGCAGCTGGCCGCCTCCACCGCGACCGCCGGCGGCACCTTGCGCGCCACGGCCGGCCGGGACCTGCGCCTGACCGCACTGAACGACGCTGAGACCACACGCGAAACGCTCAAGCACCGCAAAGGCCTGTGGCGCGGCGACTACGACACCACCCGCGGCACCGAGACCGCGCGAGGCAGCAGCCTCTCGAGCGGCGGCGCGATGACCCTCAGCAGTGGCAAAAACCTTGCCGTGCTCGGCAGCCAGGTGCAGAGCCGGCGCGACCTGACCATCGAGGCCGGGAAACAGGTCAACATCGGCGTAACACGGGCCGCCCGCAAGCGCATTGAGCAGAACTACGAAGGCGACCTGGTCTCCGGCGCGTTCTTCGGCAATAAAAACAAGGACAACCTCTCGCAGGACACAGCGGTCGGCAGCCGCGTCGGCGCCCAAGGTACGCTGCGCGTGCAGTCCGAGGATGTGCTGATCAGCGGCAGCCAGGTGCTCGGCCAACGCGATGCGCTGCTGATCAGCAACAGCGGCGCCTTGACGATTGACGGTGCCGAGAGCCGGGTGAGCTCGGACAAATCCAATACCGACAGCAAACTGTTCGGCTTGCTCAAGGATCACACCGGCGAGCGAAAAGACACCAGTACTCAGGTGCGCAGCCAGGTGCAATCGCACAGCAACCTGCGCCTGCAAAGCGCCAAAGACCTGAACGTGATCGGCTCCGATGTCCAGGCAAAGGCCGAACTGGCGTTGAGCGCCGCCGCAGATATCAATGTGCTGGCAGCCACCCAGCGCGAGACCACCGTCACCCAGACCGTGCGCAATGGTTTTTCCCCCTCCACCAGCGAGACCAAACAGCAAGCACCCGGCATCAAGGACTCCAATCAGTTCCAGGCGGGCGTCAATTACACTCAACAGCAGAACACCACCACCCTGGAGCGGCTGTCCCATGAGGGCAGTCAACTCAAAGGCGGCACGGTGGACCTTACCGCAGGCGATAAGCTGCGCGTCACGGCCTCTGACGTCAGCGCAACCCACGGCGACTTGAACCTGAGCGCCTCATCCATTGAGTTGCTCAGCGCCGCCGACCAGACCACGCAGACCCATGAAAACGACAAGTTTGCCCTTGGCTATTACGCCACCGGTGGCATGGACCGTGCGGGCGGCGGTTACACCGTCGGCAAGGAGCAAGGGGTGCAAACCCAGACCACTAATACCGTCAAGACAAGCCAATTGGACAGCGCGGGCGATCTCACGCTCGTCGCCGGGCAGGTTGTCACCGAAGCGGCGCAGCTCAAAGCCGGCCAGGACCTGACAATCAGCGCCGGCAGCGTGGAGAACCGCGCGGTGTCCGACAGCACGGTCGAAACCGAGCAGGTCAGCCGCTGGACCGCCAGCATCGGCGGCAATGTGGAATACAAAGACGTCACACGGCCGGTGCAGAAAGTCGTCGACGGGGTGGATCAGAGCAAGTTCTACCAGCCCTCGGTGCTGGATGCGCTTGACCCACCCAACCTGGGCGTCGACCTGGCGTTCAATGCGCTGGAAACCGGCGCCGAAAAAGGCGTCAGCACGGCGGTGGTTACGACGCTCGAAGGTGCCTCGGTGAAGGTGCAGGTCGACGGGGCGCTGGTGGACACCGGCACTCGCTATGTGGCGAACGCCGGCAGCGTCTCGATCAACGCCGACAGCCACGCGTTCACGGCCGCCGAAAACCGCACCTGGCAACGGGACACCGGCACCGACGCCGATGTTTCACTGCGGCTCTACACCACCACTGGCCGAGACATCAACGGGCGAATCCTCGGTGTGGGCGGCAGTTTTGATCTGGCGGGCGCCACCGGCACCGCAGTGCCAGGCAGCCTTGAAGCGACACACGGCATCAGCGTGCAATTGGGCAGCGACGGGCGCTATGAGGGCACCCGTTTCAACGCCGGGCTGGGTGACCTGAAGGTGCACACGCCGGGCTCGCTGACCTTTGATGAAGCCCGTAACTGGCAGCGCTCCGGCGAAGGCACCTTGAGCGGTTTCGGTTGGCTCGAAGTGGGCAGCAGCCCCGCCAGCAGTAAAAAAGCCAACGCCGGCGGGCAGTTGGATAAGGCCGAGCTGACCGTAGAGGACTCCCAGGGCCGCGCAGCCAGCCTGGTCGCCGCAGGGTTGACCGAGATCAGCGCCGGGCAGGACTTGACCTTGCACGGTACGCAAGTCGGCGCGGCGGACGGCGGCGACGTTAGCCTCACGGCCGGCAACCGCCTTGAGTTCCTGGCCGGCATCGATACCCACACCGCCGACGGTAACAGCCTCGGCGGCGGCGGTCGCGCCAGCGTCAAAGGCTCTCGCAGTGACACGGCCAACAGCAAAAGCGGCAGTGTCGGTGCCCAGTTCAGCCTGGCCGATGTCAATGAACGCAGCACCGTGCAGCGCAGCGGCTCCCTCGACAGCTCCGGGCGTGTGCGCCTGCAGGCCGGCAGCGTGCGACTGCAAGGCGTCCAGGGCCAGGCGCGGGCATTCGAGCTGGCCGCGACGCAAGGCCAGCTGTTGCTGGAGTCCGCGCTGACCCACGAACAGCGCAACAACCGCTCCATCGCCGGTGGCCTGGGGCTCAGCGGCAGCCGCGGTTCGGACGCAGCCAGCAACGGCGCCGGGCTGTTCGCCCGGGCCAAGGGTGGGGTCGATACACTCAATAGCCAGACCCACACCAATACGCGCCTGCAGGCCGATCGCATTCAGCTCGACAGCCGGGGCGATACGCGGCTGCTGGGCGCTGTGGTCACGGCGCACGACGTCAGCGGCACTGTCGGCGGCGACCTGATCGTGCAGAGTCGGCAAGACCAGGTAACCGGTTTGAAAGTGCAGGTGGATACGCAATTGACCACCGAGAAGAACCCGGCCGGCACCGTGGATAAACTCAGCGTGGCCAGCGGCCCCCTGGCCGGCAAGCTCAAGGGCGGCAGCAAAAATCTCTATGAAAAAACCGCCGACAAGGCGCGTACGCTCAAGGACAAGCTGACCGGCAGAACCGCCGCCGCGCCCTCGGGCAGCCCCGCAAGCGGTGCTGCCGATAGCGGCTCCGCGTTGAAAAATCTGTTGTTCCAGAACCCCGCCCATCGCAGCACCACCCCGACGCTGCTGGTAGATGTCACCCGGTTGAGCAATGACACAGTCGCCCAGGCGTCCGGCATCAGCGGCCGCGACGGCGTGGCCCTGCAGGTGGGCGGCGAGGTCGAGCTGACCGGGGCTCGCATCCGTTCCAGTGATGGCGGCGTGACGCTGGGTGGCGCGAACGTCACTACCCACGATGTGCGAGGCCGTGACACCCGTACGGACTTCTCGCTGAATGTCTCCACCTCCCCCGAGCAGCTGAGCAAGGCCTTGTACGCGCAATTCACCGACAGCGCTGATCCACAGCGCCAGCGCGATGAACAATTCAACCTGGGCCTGCTGCGCGGTGGCGGCCATGACCAAAGCCAATGGTTGACCAGCGGGATCGATCAACGCCTGCGCTGAAGTGCACCGGCCCCGCACGGCGGGGCCCTTGAGCGGACTCTAAGGAGCTTTTAAAACAAGCGTATGTTTTTTCATTGACAGCTCCCCGGCATCCTCATAACCTCGCCAGACTTTCAACGTACCGGGTGACGGACGTGGGCAGCATCTATTTGATTCGACATGGCCAGGCCTCTTTCGGTGCAGACGACTACGACGTGCTGTCGCCCATCGGCGTGGAACAAGCGCAAGTACTCGGTCGCCACCTGGCGGACATGGGCCTGGTGTTCGACCGCTGCATCGCCGGCGACCTGCGCCGCCAGCAGCACACCGCGACGGCCGCCTTCGACCAGTACAGCGCGCTCGGCCTGCCGATACCAGCCCTGGAAACCGACAGCGCCTTCAACGAGTTCGACGCCGACGCCATCATCCGCGCCCTGCTCCCCGACCTGCTGACCAGCGAGCCCGAAGCCCTGGACATCCTGCGCAATGCCGCGCAGAACCGCAGTGAATTCCAACGCATCTTCGCCCTGATCATCGAGCGCTGGCTGGCCGGCACCTACGACCCGCCGGGGCTGGAGAGCTGGCTGGGGTTCATCGAACGGGTGCAAGGCGGCCTGCAACGCATCCTGGACGCGGCGAGCAACTCGCACAAAATTGCGGTGTTCACCTCCGGCGGCACCATCACCGCCCTACTCCATCTGATCACCCGAATGCCCGCCGCCCAGGCCTTCGAACTGAACTGGCAAATTGTAAACACCTCGCTCAACCAGCTGAAATTCCGCGGCCGCGAGGTGGCCCTGGCTTCCTTCAACAGCCATACCCACTTGCAACTGTTGAAGGCGCCGCAGCTCATCACCTTCCGATGAACCGCGGCCAACCGTGACCCCAAGGTCACTGGACTCTACCCTTAAGGATCGAAACCATGACTGACGTAGCCAAAGCTGTAGAAGCAATGAAAGCCAAATTCAACCCAAGCGCCGCCGAAGGCCTGGACCTGGTGTTCGGTTTCCGTATCGACGACACCAAGAACTTCTCCCTGATCGTCAAGGACAAGACCTGCGAACTGCAGGAAGGCGAAAACCCAGACGCTCAGGTCACCCTGGTGATGGACAGCGAAACCCTGGAAGGCATCGTCAGCGGCGAGACCGATGGCATGCAGGCCTTCATGGGCGGCAAGCTGCGCACCGAAGGCGACATGATGCTGGCGATGAAGCTGAGCGAACTGTTTCCGTCCTGATTCGCGGGCGACCCTGAGTCTCTGTGAGGGGGCTTGCTCCCGATGGCGGGTTGTCAGTCGCTTCATCAGTTGACTGATCCACCGCTATCGGGGGCAAGCCCCCTCCCACATTGGGACTGCAGCAACAACGCCACCAGCGCACTCCAACCCGTTTGGTGTGAAGCCCCCAACCCCCGCCCCGTCTCGCCATGGAAATACTCATGGAACAACACCAGGTCACGACTGGCCGGGTCTGCCTCCAATTGTGCATACCCTGCCATCGACGGTCGTGAACCGTTTTCATCCCGCAGAAACAGGCGGGTCATCCGCTGGCTGAGGCTGTCGGCCACTTCCCCCAGCGACGCCAGGTAGCCGCTGCCCACCGGGTACTCCACCGAGAAATTATCCGCGTAGTAACGCTGAAATTCGCGCAACGATTCGATCAGCATGTAGTTCACCGGCATCCACAATGGCCCGCGCCAGTTGGAATTGCCGCCGTACAGGCGCGAGTCGGATTCACCCGGCTGGTAACGGGCGCACAGGGTATCGCCATTCATCTTCAGCGCCAGTGGCTGCTCGGCGAACGCCTTGGACAGGGAGCGCACGCCAAAGGCCGAGAGGAATTCGTCGGCATCGAGCATCCGCCGCAGCAAATCCTTGGTGCGCTCGCCACGCAACAGCGCGAGTAACAGGCGATTGCCCTGGCCCGGTTCGTTCCAGCGCGACACCAGCTTGGCAAGGTCCGGCCGGTGATGCATGAAACCCAACAGCCGTTCACGCAACCCCGCCAGCCCTTCGTGTTCGCGCTGTTCCAGCACCAGCACGGCAAACAGCGGCATCAGGCCGACAATGGAGCGCAGGCGCACCGGCTCGTTCTGGCCGTCGGGACGGTGCAGTACGTCGTAGAAGAACAGATCCTGCTCGTCCCACAGGCCTTCGGCGCTGTCGTCGACCCGGTTAATAGCGCCCGCGATATACAGGAAGTGCTCGAAAAACTTCACCGCGATATCGACATATACGGCATTGCGCTTGGCCAACTCCAGAGCGATACGCATCAGGTCCAGGGCATACGCCGCCACCCACGCCGTGCCGTCGGCCTGATCGAGCTGATAGCCCGGCGGCAGCGCGGCCGAGCGATCGAACAACGCAATATTGTCCAGGCCCAGGAAACCGCCCTGGAACAGGTTGCGCCCCTCGGCGTCCTTGCGGTTGACCCACCAGGAAAAATTCAACAGCAGCTTGTGGAAGATACGCTCAAGAAAATCTAAATCGCCGATACCGGTGAGCGCCTTGTCCTGCTGATACACCCGCCAACTGGCCCATGCGTGCACCGGCGGGTTGGCGTCGTCGAAACGCCATTCGTACGCTGGCAGTTGGCCGTTGGGGTGCATGAAGCGATCTTTCACCAGCAGCAACAACTGATGCTTGGCATACCCCGGATCGATCAGCGCCATGGCAACGGCCTGGAACCCTTGGTCCCAGGAGGTATACCACGGGTATTCCCAGGTGTCGGGCATGGTCAGGATGTCGAAATTGGACAGGTGCCGCCAATGGCTATTGCGCAGATGCAGGCGCTCGCGAGGCGGCGCAGGCTGGGTGGGATCGCCGTCGAGCCATTGATTGACGTCGAAGTAGTAGAGTTGTTTGGACCACAGCAACCCCGCCAGAGCCTGGCGCTGGACATTGCGCGCGTCCGCGTCGCTGATGCCGTGTTGCAACGCCGTATAGAAATCATCTGCCTCCTGGCGACGCTGCTCGAACAGCTTGCGCGCATTGACCTGGGGCGCTGCCAACGGCGCGAAGCGCACGTACAGGGTCTGGCTGGCCAGCCCCGCCAGATCGAGGATGAAACGCGCGGCGACCTTGGTGCCGGCGTCGCGACGAATCGCCGAATCAACGCCGCTCACCAGGTAATCGTTGATGCCATCTTTGAACGGACCCGGCGCTGCCTGCCCGTTCAACCGAACGACATTGCTCTCGTTTTCACAGAACACCCATTCCAGCCCGTCCTGGCCCCAGGCGCTGAGACGGCGATCCGCCAGCTCAGGATGACGCGCCAACACCTGCTCGCCGTCCAGGCTCAGCCGTGGCTTGGGTGCATCGAATGTCCAGCTCCAGTCATTGCGCGCCCACAATTGCGGCAGCACCTGCAGGCGCGTGGGCTGCTGCGAGCGGTTGTGCACGGTGATACGCATGAAAATATCGTCGGGCTGGTGCTTGGCGTATTCGACGCTGACATCGCAATAACGGTTGTCCTCGAACACCCCGGTATCGAGGATTTCATACTCGGCATCGCTCAAGCTGCGCCGGGCGTTCTCGGCGACCAGGTCGTCATAGGGGAACGCGGCGTTCGGGTACTTGTACAGCATGCGCATGTAGGCATGGCTCGGTACACCGTCGACGAAAAAGTACAGCTCCTTGACGTCCTCCCCGTGGTTGCCCTCGGCGTTGTTCAGGCCGAACAGACGCTCCTTGATGATCGCGTCGCGCTCGTTCCACAGCGCCAGGCCCAGGCACCAGTGTTGCGCCTTGTCGCTGAAACCGGCCAGGCCATCCTCGCCCCAGCGATAGGCACGGCTGCGCGCGTGATCGTGGGGAAAGTAGCGCCAGGCATCGCCGTCGGCGCTGTAGTCCTCGCGCACCGTGCCCCACTGGCGTTCGCTCAGATAAGGCCCCCACGCGCGCCAGGCGTCGGCGCACTCACCAAGCAGGCGCCGGCCCTCGATCGTTTGCAGAATAGACGCGCTCATCCAATCCTCCATCAGGCAATGGGTGGCGGCCAGTGTAGAACCCCTGCGCGTATCAATGCACATGAACTCGGTTTTACCTTGACTCATTCGTTTGCAGAATGAAGTCCAGAGGATTCTTCGTTTGCAAGCCGCCCCAGAGCTCAACAAAATCCAGCCAACGCTCACGCCCTCTTCCATTGTCATCAGGAATTTTTCTATGCCAGCCAGCGCACCTGTCAGCCCAGACGAGATTCGCAAGGGCTTTTCCAAGGCCATGTCCGAGATGTACCGCGAGGAAGTCCCGCTGTATGGCGCGCTGATGGAACTGGTGGCGCAGGTCAACGCGCAGGCGCTTGAGGCCGACCCGGTACTGGCGCAACAGCTGCAACGCACCGGCGAAATCCAGCGCCTGGACATGGAACGTCATGGCGCCATTCGCCTGGGCACGGCCGCCGAGCTGGCCACCATCCGCCGTTTGTTCGCGGTCATGGGCATGCAGCCGGTGGGCTATTACGACCTGACCCCGGCGGGCGTACCGGTGCATTCCACCGCGTTCCGCGCGGTGCATGAAAGCGCGCTGCAAGCCAGCCCGTTTCGCGTATTCACGTCGCTGCTGCGCCTGGAACTGATCGAAAACCCCGAACTGCGCGTCTTCGCCGAAACCGCCCTGGCCAAACGCTCGATCTTCACCCAGGGCGCCCTGGCGTTGATCGAGCAGGCGGAGCGAGACGGCGGCCTCAACGCAGCGGATGCCGATGAATTTATCCGCCAGGCCCTGGAAACGTTCCGCTGGCACCACACCGCCACGGTTACCGCCGCGCAATACCGGCAACTCAGCGACCAGCATCGCCTGATCGCCGACGTGGTGGCCTTCAAGGGCCCGCATATCAACCACCTCACCCCGCGCACCCTGGACATCGACCAAGTACAAGCCGCCATGCCCGGTAAAGGCATCACGCCCAAAGCCGTGATCGAAGGCCCGCCCCGCCGCCAGTGTCCGATCCTGCTGCGCCAGACCAGCTTCAAAGCCCTCGACGAACCCATCGCATTCACCGACGCCCAAGGCAGCCACAGCGCACGTTTCGGCGAAATCGAACAACGCGGCGTCGCACTCACGCCCAAGGGCCGCGCGCTGTATGACCGCCTGCTGAATGCCGCCCGTGATGAGTTGGGCGCCTTCCCCAACGAGAGCAACGCCGCGCGCTACACGCAGTTGATGGCGCAGCACTTCCAGGCGTTCCCCGATAACTACGCGCACATGCGCGAACAGGGCCTGGCGTACTTTCGCTACTTCGCCACGCACACAGGCATGGCAGCCCGCGGCCAGGCCGACCAACCCCGCACCCTGCCGGCGCTGATCGACGCAGGACACATCGATGTAGAACCATTGGTCTATGAGGACTTCCTGCCAGTGAGCGCAGCCGGAATCTTCCAGTCGAACCTGGGGGACGCTGCGCAAAGTCACTACTCGGCCAACTCGAACCAGGCCGAGTTCGAGCAGGCCCTGGGCAGCCCGACCCTTGATGAATTGAAGTTGTATGCAGAGACGCAACAGCGATCGATGGAGGAGTGTTTGCGGGTGTTGTTGGCCTGAACGCTGCCGTTCATGCGGTCCTGGATAAAACTGCCCTTTGAGTGGGAGCGAGCTTACTCGCTCCCAGGTTGTGCTCAGCCCAATTGCGCCACGATCTTGTCTTTCACCAATAAGCGTTTTTTCTTCAGTTTTTCCACGTCCTCATCGCTGGCACTTGCTCCTTCGGCCTTCACTACGTCCGCATCGGCGGCGTCGTATTGGCTGAGCAGCGAGTCCAGACGTTTATCGCTTGCCCTGCGTTCGTGAACGGCTCCCTTGCTCAACCCCAAATCCTGATACAGGTCGTGTTTCACTGGCATGGCGTACCTCCGCATGTTGATCAATGGCTGACGCCCTTGAAGCTAGACCATTGACCGGGGTCTTGTCATGTCCAGGATCAATCTCGCCCCGTTCGTCGCGGCAGGGGAGATGAGATCAAACCTTTTGCGCCGTCCTGCCCTCCACTGCAGATCGCACACCGAGGGAGACCGGTTCATGACTCACCCAGCCACTGCTGTCGACACCCAATGCATCAACACCCTTCGCACCCTGGCGATGGACGCCGTGCAGAAGGCCAATTCCGGCCATCCCGGCACGCCCATGGGCCTGGCGCCGGTGGGGTATACGTTGTGGAGCCGGTTTCTGCGCTACCACCCGGAGCAACCCGACTGGCCTAACCGGGACCGCTTTGTATTGTCGGTGGGCCATGCCTCGATGCTGCTGTACTCGCTGCTGCACCTGGCCGGTGTGGTGGAGATCGACGCTCATGGCCAACGCACCGGCGAGCCGGCGATCAGCCTGGACGATATCAAGCAGTTCCGCCAGGCGGACTCCAAGACGCCCGGCCACCCGGAATACCGCATGACCACCGGTGTGGAAACCACCACCGGCCCGCTCGGCCAGGGGTGCGCCAACAGCGTCGGCATGGCGATGGCCGAACGCTGGCTGGCCGAGCGCTTCAACCGCGACGGCCAGGTGGTGTTCGACTACAACGTCTACACCCTGTGCGGCGACGGCGACATGATGGAAGGCATCAGCAGCGAAGCGGCGTCCATGGCCGGGCACTTGAAGCTGGATAACCTGTGCTGGATCTACGACAACAACACCATCAGCATCGAAGGCCACACTGAGCTTGCGTTCAGTGAGGATGTGATCAAGCGCTTCCAGGCCTATGGCTGGCACACGTTGCACGTCACCGATGCCAACGATCTGGCCGCGTTGAGCCACGCCCTGCAAACATTCCAAACCAATACCGGCGCGCCCACGTTGATCGTGGTCGACAGCGTGATCGGCTACGGTTCGCCTCACAAGCACAACACCGCCGCCGCCCATGGCGAGCCGTTGGGCGACGAGGAAATACGCCTGACCAAGGCCGCGTACGGCTGGCCGCAGGATGCCAGTTTCCTGGTGCCCGACGCCGCGCGCACGGCCCTGCGCGATGCGCTGTACGAGCGCGCCGAGCCGTTATTCCAAGCGTGGAACCAGGCGTTGGCCGGCCTCGACCCGCAGCGCGCCGATGAGTTACGCCGCATGCGCGCAGGCTTGATGCCCGAGCATTGGCAGACACAATTGCCCAGCTTTGCAGCGGATGCCAAAGGCGTCGCCAGCCGCGCCTCCGGTGGTGAGGTGCTGAACGCCTTCGCCCAGCAGATCCCGTGGTTGCTCGGTGGCTCGGCGGACTTGTCGCCGTCGACCAAAACCAACCTGACGTTCGACGGTGCCGGGCGTTTCAGCGCCGACGACTACAGTGGTCGCAACCTGCACTTCGGCATCCGCGAACATGCCATGGGCGCGATTGCCAATGGTTTGGCATTGTCCTACCTGCGGCCGTACACCTCGACGTTCCTGGTGTTCAGCGACTACATGAAACCGCCGATCCGCCTTGCGGCAATCATGGAATTGCCGGTGGTGTTCGTGTTTACCCACGACTCGATTGGCGTCGGCGAAGACGGACCGACACACCAACCCATCGAGCACCTGACCCAACTGCGCGCCACCCCCGGATTGCTCACCCTGCGGCCTGGCGACGCCAATGAAACCCTGGAACTGTGGAAGGTCGCCCTGGCCCAGACCCATCGGCCAAGCTGCATGGTGCTGTCACGCCAACCGCTGCCGACGCTGGACCGCACGCTGTACGCGCCGGCTTGCGGTGCCGCCAGGGGCGCCTATGTGTTGGCAGGCGCTGACGCGCCTGAAGTCATCCTGATCGCGACGGGCAGTGAGGTCAGCCTGGCCGTGGCGGCCTATGAACAGCTCAAGGCTGACGGGATCGGCGCGCGAGTGGTGTCCATGCCCAGCTGGGAGCTGTTCGAGGATCAGGACCAGGCCTACCGCGACAGCGTGCTGCCCCCGGCGCTGACCGCCCGAGTGGTAGTCGAACAGGCCGGCCCCTTGGGCTGGGATCGGTATGTGGGCCAGACGGGCGCCAAGGTGGTGATGAACAGTTTTGGTGCGTCGGCACCGCTGAGCAAACTCCAGGCGAAGTTCGGATTCACGGTTGAGCATGTGGTGAAAGAAGCCAAGGCCCAGATTCGACTGGCAACCCACTGACAGTCACCTCTTTGCCAGGGCGGCGCGGGGAGCTCGATTGAATCGGGCTCCCTCAGCTCTTTTTGCGACTACGACCTAGCGCCGATTTCACACTTTGCGCGCCATATGCTCGGCAATCCGCGCGCGCAACCAGCGCTCCGCCGGGTCGTTGTCATGGACCCCGCTCCACACCATCGATAACTCTGCCGCATCAATCTCGAACGGCGGGTCTTCGGCGCGCAATGACGTGCCCTCGGTCAGCGCGCATGCCGCGTAGTCCGGCACGGTGGCGATGATCTGCGTGCCGGCCAGCAAGGCTCGCAGGCCACTGAACTGCGGCACCGCCAGCACCACTCGCCGCGCCCGACCGATGCGCGCCAGGTCCAGGTCGATATTGCCGCTCAAGTCCCCGGAAAACGACACCATCGCATGGGGCCGCTCGCAATAGTCGTCCAGGCTCAGCGGCGCTGCGCCGTCGTCGCCGCGCAGGACCTTGCACGGGATATCCCGCAGCTTCCTGCGCTTGGCATTCGCCGGCAGTTCGGTGGTGTAACTGACCCCCACCGAGATCTCGCCACTGGCCAGCAACGATGACATCAGCAGGTAATTGGCACGGCGTACCACCACGATAATCCCCGGTGCTTCTTCGCGCAGTTGGCTGAGCAAGGGCGGGAACAGGCCGAATTCGGCGTCGTCGGACAGGCCGATGCGAAATACCGCGCAGCTGGTGGAAGGATCGAAATCCTTGGCGCGGCTGACCGCTCCGGAAATGGTGTCCATGGCCGGTTGCAGCTCCTTGAGAATCGCCACCGCCCGTGGCGTAGGCTCCATGCCCCGCCCATTGCGCAGCAGCAGCGGATCGTCGAACAGGTCGCGCAGACGCCCCAGCGCCGCGCTTACCGCCGGTTGCCCCATAAACAGTTTTTCGGCGACCCGGGTCAGGTTCTTCTCGAACATCAAGGCTTCGAAAATCACCAGCAGGTTCATGTCGACGCGGCGCAGGTCATTGCGGTTCATGGCGCTATCCAGACGGTTATCAGGCCGCCAGCTAAGCACATTCAGCATGTTGCGGGTTGCATGCCTGTGCTGTCTTTTTCGCCGATCCAGGCGGCCGCACCTGGCAAAATTAACAACGATTAACTCGTCAGGCACAGGCTCCGGCGCCAAGAATGCAGCGGTCTACACTGCATCCATTCACCGGGAACGTTCCCATCGACTGCGGATAACTGTCATGGCCCGACTTGAGTACTGTGCGCCCCGCCTGCCCGCCACCGGCGGCCTCTGCCCCCGGCGCGAACGTATCGCCAAACAACTGATCCTGGCCAACCTGGGCGAAAGCCTGGCCATCGCCGACCTGGCCCAGGCCTGCGCGCTGTCGCGCAGCCATTTCTCCCGGGCGTTCAAATGCACCACCGGATTGTCGCCCCAGGAATGGATTCGTCAACAACGCATCCAGCGCGCCAAAGAGCTGATCATTTCGTCTTCCCTGAGCCTGACGCAAATCAGCCTGGAGTGCGGGTTCTGCGACCAGGCGCACTTCTGCCATATGTTCACCCGCAGCGAAGGGGTCAACCCGATGACCTGGCGAAATCACCAACTGCGTCACAAGTCGCAGGTGATCGCCGCCTAGTGGTATGCACGCGCCTGGCCTATGCTGGCCGCCTACCGTTCCCAGAGCATGGCCACCCATGAGTGACCTTCGTGATCAGGCCGTGCAGTTCGGCCCCTACCGCGTCCACCCACGCCAACGCCTGGTGCTGGAGGCCGATCGCCCCCTGCGCCTGGGCCGGCGGGCGGTGGATATTCTGCTGATCCTGCTGGAGCAGGCCGGCAATGTGGTGAGCAAGCAGGAACTGATCGCGCGGGTCTGGCCTAAAAGCGTGGTGGAAGACGGCAACCTGCGGGTGCACATGGCGGCGCTGCGCAAGGCATTGGGCGATGGCCAGGCCGGGCAGCGTTATATCGTCACGGTGGCCCAGCGCGGCTACAGTTTTGTTGCGCCACTGAGCATTGAACCGATGAGCCTGCCCAGCGATGGTGTTCCCCAGCGTCCATGCCACAACCTGCCCCTGCGCCGCACTCGCATGATCGGGCGCCATGCGCTGATCGACAGCCTGGTGCAGCAGTTGCCCGCACAACGCTTTGTCACCCTGACCGGCGCCGGCGGCATCGGCAAGACCACCGTGGCGCTGCGCGTGGCGGAATTGCTGATCGGCCATTACCGCGACGGGATTCACCTGCTGGACCTGGCGCCCCTGAGCACACCGTCGCTGATTCTGCCCAACCTCGCCGCCCTGCTCGACCTCGCACCGGCCGCACACGGGCCGCTGGTGACCTTCGCGCGCAGCCTGCAGGAGCGTCAGCTGCTGTTGGTGATCGACAACTGCGAGCACCTGCTGGACGACATCGCGCTGATCAGCGAAACCCTGCTGCGCCACGCCCCTCACGTGCACATTCTGGCCACCAGCCGCGAAGCGCTGCGCGCCGAGGGTGAGTACGTGCAGCGCCTGGACCCGCTGGCCTGCCCACCCGCCAGCGTCAACCGCGCCCAGGCCCTTGGCTACCCGGCCCTGCAACTGCTGATCGAACGGGCCATGGCGCATCAGGAGCACTTTGAACTCAGCGAAACCGAGCTGCCCCAGGCGATCGATATTTGCCAACGCCTCGACGGTATTCCCCTGGCCATCGAACTGGTAGCGGCGCAGATCGAGCGCTTCGGCCTGCCGGGACTGCTGACGCAACTGGACGACAATCCCGGCCTGCTCAACCGTGGCCGGGACAACGCCCTGCCCCGCCATCACACCCTGCGCGCCACGCTGGACTGGAGCTTCAACCTGCTGGGCGCCGACGAGCAGATCTGCCTGCGCCGTCTGGCGGTGTTTCGCGATGGCTTCAGTTTGGCCAGCGCGACAGCGGTCATCGCCGGCCAAGCGCTTTCGGCGGCGCAGGTGCCCGGCGCGATCACCCAACTGGTGGGCAAATCGCTGCTGAACGTCGAGCCCGGCGATGACGACATGGTCTATCGCCTGCTGGATATCACGCGCGCCTACGCCCTGGAAAAACTCAGCCTCGCCCAGGAACTCGACGCGACCCGCGAGCGCCACGCCGAGCGCTGCCTGGCGCTGATGGAACAGGCGCAGGCCGATTGGTCATCGTTGGCCACGCAGCCGTGGATCGATCGCTACGCACCGCTGCGCGAAGATATCCGCGCCGCGCTCGATTGGGGCCTGGGCGAGGAAGGCGCGCACGCGCTGGCCATCCGCCTGACCGTCAGCACGATGCCGCTGTGGCAGGAGTTGTCACTGCTGCGCGAACACGGTTTGTACGTGGGCAAGGCCCTGGACCTGATGGCCAATACCGATGTGCCCTGCCCGCAGTTGGCCATGCAGCTGCAACTGGCCCTCGGCAGCCTGTCATACCATGCCGTGGGCGGCGCCTTTCAGAGCGGCGCGGCGTTCGACGATGCCAGGCGCCTGGCGGAGCAATGCCAGGACCTGAGCGGGCAGTTGCGTGCGATCTCCGGGCATTTGGCGGTGAATCTGTGTAGCGGTCGCTATGGCGAAGCGTTGGCGCAGAGCCAGCAGTTCGACCGCCTGGACCCGCGCACCGACCCCTTGCTGGGCGTGAGCAATCAACGCCTGCAAGTGCTGGCGCAGCACTACACGGGCAACCAGATTCTGGCCCGCCAGAATGCCGAGCAGGTGCTCCAGCGCATGGCCCACAGCGGCCACTTGAACCGGTTCGCCCACGGCATTGGTGTGCAATACGACCAGTGTGTCGCCTCGCTGACCGTGCTGGCGCGCATCCTGTGGCTGCAAGGCCATGCCGAACGCGCCTGGCGCACCGCCCGCCAGGCCTTGGAGCTGGCACAGCAAATCAACCACGGCACGTCGATCTGCTACACCCTGGCCCTGGCGGGCGTGGTAATTGCCCGCTATAACGGCGACCAGGCCGCGGCGCAGTCGCTGCAGGCGCTGCTGCTGGAGCAGTCGCACAAGCATGGCGTGCAGCTGTTCCAGACCTGGGCCGCGCATTACGCGGGGATCCTGACCGGCAACGACCTGCAGGGCCTGGGATTGATCGATGACATCCTGATCACCCTGGGCGCCAGCGACGTCGATGAGCACGGCGAGGCCCGCGCCCGCAGCGGTGCCGCAGGCTGGTGTGCGCCGGAGGTTCTGCGAGTGAGCGCCGAACAACGGCTGCGCCACGGCGACACGCTGGCCGCCGAAACCCTGCTGCAGGAGGCGATCGAGCTGGCGCGGCGCCAAGGTGCGCTGGCCTGGGAGCTGCGCAGCGCTGTGTCATTGGCGCGGGTATGGCAGGGCCAGGGCCGCGCGGATGCTGCACGGGACATGCTCAAGGCCGTGTATGAGCGTTTCAGCGAAGGTTTCGCCACGGCGGATCTAGTCGACGCTCGCCGCCTGCTCGACCAGCTGCAGGACAAACGGCCGGCCTGAGAACGTTCCCAGGTAATGCGTGTAGCCGTGCTGCAGGCGCTCCACCTGGCGCGGGTCGCGCAATTGCGCCAAGGCGTAGCTGCGCAGGCAGTTAAGCAGGCGATAGCGACGGGCGCCTGGGCCGGGCTGGACGCTGAGCAGCGAGACATTCACCAGGCGCGCCAGCACGTATGACAGGTCGGCATGTTCCAGTTCGGTGCCGGTGACCAGCGCGCTCAATGTCGGCAGGTCCACCGCCTGTTTGAACAGGCCCAATTGCAGGAACAACCAGCGTTCCGGCAGGCTCAGGCGCTCATAGGTCCAATCGAGTGCGGCCATGAGGGACCGGTGACGTTCCACTGCGGTGCGGCGCCCTCGGGTCAATACCTGCAGGCCTTTGCGCAGTTGCGCCTGCACACCACGCATGCCCAGGGCGTCCACCTGCGCCGCCGCCAGTTCCAGCGCCAAAGGCAGGCCGTCAAGGCGCCATACAATATCGCGCAACGGCGCCAGATCCTGGGGGCGCAACACAAAGCCTTGCTGACCGGCGCGTGCGCGCGCCACGAACAACTGCACCGCCGGGCAGGCCAGCGCCTGTTCGACACTGCCCAGCGCGGCCGGCGCTGGCACCGCCAGGCGCGGCACCTGCTGCACCCATTCGCCGGGGAGGTGCAACGGTTCACGGCTGCTGATCAGGACGCTGACCCGTGGCGCGTACGCGCGTATTGCTCGCAGCCACTGGCGGCAAGCGCTCAGCAGCAGGTCGGCGCCATCGAGCACCAGCAGCAACTGACGCGACGCCAATTGACGCGCCAGCTCGTCGGGCGTGCCTGGGGGTTGCAGCTGCAACACCGCCGCCACTTGCTCGAACATTGCCCTCGGCGCTTTCACCGTGGCCAGGTCCACCCACCACACTCCGTCGCGGTAGCGCGGCAGGACGCGTTCGGCCAGCGCCAGGGCCAAGGTGCTCTTGCCCACGCCGGCGTACCCGCTGAGGGTGATCAGGCGCTGCCCGGACAAGCGTCGGGCCAGCATGCCCAGCAGCTCGTCGCGCCCGATCACCGGGCTGAGTCGGGCGCCGAGGTTGTGCCGCGGCGCCGCAGCCAGCAGCGGCGCGCCCTGTACCACGGCCGCAAAGCAGTAGCCGCGTTGAGGATCATTGAGGATGTAGCGCTGCCCATCGAAGGCACGGCGCAAGGCGGCGATGTGCACGCGCAGGTTGTTTTCTTCCACCACGCTGCACGGCCAGACGCGCTCGATCAAGGTCGCCTTATCGACGAATTGCCCTGGTGCCTCGAGCAGCACTGCAAGAATATCCAGCGCCCGCCCGCCCAGGGGCACGGGCCAACCCGCCTTGCTGACCAGGCGTTGCTGGCGGTGGAAGACATAAGCACCGAAGCGCAGCGTGCCATCAGCGTCCATCGACTGAAGGTTGTTCATGTCTCGTCATCGCGCTGGAACACCCGGTCTTGGGCGTCGCGCATCCTTTTCCGTGGGCCTGGCGCTATCTTGCCAGCTGGCCATGACGGGACAATGCTGGCACAGGGAGCGATACGGACAATCCGGTGCGCCAGACGGACACGCTGTCGTTAACTGAACTGTTGTCGGTATTGGGTCGGGGTCAGGCCGAGTTTTTCACTGAAGAGAAAGCGCATATGCCGCACGCTGCCGAACCCGGCGTGAAACGCCACAGTCTTGAGCGGCAGCTCGGTGGTTTCCAGCAGATGCCGGGCGCGGTCGATGCGCGCGCCCTGCAGAAAAGCCATGGGCGTCATCTGCACGTCCTTGGCGAACAGCCGTGCAAAGTGGCGTGCGCTCATACCGGCCAGCGCGGCCATGGATTCGATGGTGAAAGACTGCTCCAGGTGCGCCAGGACATGGTTCTGCACGCGGGTGATCGGGGTTTCCTGAGGCGCCACGGCTGAGGTCATGGGGCTGAACTGGGCCTGGCCGCCCTGGCGCTTCATCACCACCAGCAGCACTTTGGCCACTTCCACCGCGACCTGTTTGCCATGGTCCTGGGCGACCACCGACAGCGCCAGGTCGATCCCCGCCGTGACCCCACCGGAGGTGATCAGGCGACCATCCTGCAAGTAGATGCGATCGGTCTCGACGATGGCCTCGGGAAAGGCCTTGATCAATCGCTCGGTGTAGTGCCAGTGGGTGGTCACGCGATGGCCGTCCAACAGCCCGGCGTACCCCAGCACAAAGGCACCCGTGCAGATCGAGCCGTAGCGTCGCGCCCGTGGCACCGCCGCCCTGAGCCACGGCAGCAACGCCGGATGGCACTCGTTGTAGGCCCCCGGCCCACCGGGCACCAGCAGCAGGTCGTAGGCATCGTCGGCCTGCTCCAGCAACAGGTCGGCCTGCACCATCACGCCATTGGAGGCGCGCAACGGGCCGGGCTCGGTGCCCAGAGTAAGGATCCGATAATGCTGCGCGGGCGGCAGGTAGCGGTTGGCAATGGAAAACACCTCGAGCGGACCGGCCATGTCGAGCAGAAGGAAGTCCGGGAACAGCGCCATGGCCACGGTTTTCATACAGCGAAAGCTCCAGAGAAGGAAATGCGGCGGGCATTATGGCACGCCGGCAACTGTCAACCACAAGTGGACAGTTATTCAGTTTTTATCTTCTTAATGAATTCTACGACAACCAGTAACCTTCTTCTCAACGCCAGCGCCCTGCATGTCGCAGCCCGCGCTTACTTGAGGACAAGACCATGCTGACCCTTCGCAAAGCTTCCGAACGCGGCGCCGCCAATCACGGTTGGTTGAAGTCGTTCCATACCTTCTCGTTCGCCAACTACTGGAACCCCGCCGAGCAGGGCTTTTCCGACCTGCTGGTAATCAACGATGACCGCGTCGCCGCCGGCAAAGGCTTCGGCCAGCACCCGCACCGCGACATGGAGATTTTCTCCTACGTGCTGGAAGGTGCTCTGGAACACAAGGACACCCTGGGCACCGGTTCAGTGATCCGCCCCGGCGATGTGCAACTGATGAGTGCCGGCCGCGGCGTGGCCCACAGCGAGTTCAACCATAGCCAGACCCGTGGCGTGCACTTCCTGCAAATCTGGATCGTGCCCTCGGTGGCCGGCGCCGAGCCGCGCTATCAGCAGGAGCACTTCAGCGAAGCGCAGAAACGTGGGCGTCTGCAGTTGATCATCTCGCCGGACGGCACCGACGGTTCCTTGAGCGTGCGCCAGGACGCGCGGGTGTATGCCGGGCTGTTCAACGGCGATGAAACCGCCACCCTCGACCTGCCGCCAGACCGCCATGCGTACATTCATGTCGCCCGGGGCAGCGTGCAAATCAATGGCCAACGCTTGCAGGAAGGCGACGGTGCCCGCGTGCGGGATGAACGTCAGATTCGCCTCAGCCAGGGCGAGGACGCCGAGGTGCTGGTGTTCGACCTGCGCCCGCATGACTTACCGCAGATGCCATGACCGACCGTGCGGTGACCCGGACAACGGGCCATCGCTGGCGTCGATAGTCACCATCAGCCCAATGAAGTTCTCTTCAAAAATGCAAGGCGTAACATTCAACCCATACCCGGCAACACCCCAACTTAATGACTCGGAGCACACACTCATGAAACGCCAACTCCTGCTTAGCCTCGCTTTCTCGGTACTCGCTACCAGCGCTTTTGCTCACCCCGTCGTGGCCGAAGGCGGCGCGGATCGTCTGATCGAAACACGTGTTGCCGAAGGTGGCGCGGACCGTCTGCAGGAACGCGGCCTGGCTGAAGGCGGTGCGGATCGTCTGCAGGAGCGTGGCCTGGCTGAAGGCGGTGCGGATCGTCTGCAGGAGCGCGGCCTGGCTGAAGGCGGTGCGGATCGTCTGCAGGAACGCGGCCTGGCTGAAGGCGGTGCGGATCGTCTGCTGGACAACCATGCTTGACCCCTCGCTGTTTGCGAGGTACCCCAAACCGGCCTGATCAGCCGGTTTTTTTTCGCGTGTAATAGCGCCGATTCACCCAATCGCACGGTTTGCCTGAAATCAGTCATTTGCAGACCTACCCCAGCCCTCGCCCGCTCATTAAAGTGCCACCCTTTGATCAAGACTCGGATGGGCTGATGAATCTGTGGTTTCGCTTGCTGTACCTGCTGTGCCGTCGTCCCTGGCGCAAACCTGCCCATGGCCTGGCCACTACGGTGGTGCGTATGCGCGTATGGCCCCTGGACCTGGACATCAACCGGCATGTCACTAATGGCCGCTACTTTTCCCTGGCGGACGTGGCGCGCATGGATTTCGTGCTGCGCACCGGGGCGTTTCGCGTCGCACTGCGGCACAAAGCGCTGCCGATCGTGGGTGATACCTGGGGTAAATTCCGCCGTGAATTAAAGCTGTTCGAAGCCTTCGAAGTGCACACCCGCATGCTCGGCTGGGACGCTAAGTGGAGCCTGATGGAACATCGTTTCGTCAGTCGCGGCCGCGTGGTTGGAGTGGTGGTCATGCGCGGGTTGTTCCGCTCGGCCAAGGGCACCTTGCCGCCAAGCGAGTTTGTCCGGGAACTGGGACTGGACGAAGCTTCGCCGCCCATGCCGCAGTGGCTGCAGGACTGGGCACGCAGTTGCGATGAAATGAGTGTGCAACTGCGCACTGAAGAGCAGATCCCCTAGGCATTTTTTCGTGACACAAACCCGGTGGAAAGCGCTCGGTCAGTCGATACCTGCGCTGCTGACCCACCGCTATCGGGGGCAAGCCCCCTCCCACCTTGGATTACCGCTGGCCTTTGGATGGCTGTAATACCTGGCGACCGAGCCGGGGACCACTGTGCTCAAGTGAACATCGTCAAAAACTGTGGCAGGGGTGTACAACCCTCCCACCTTGGATTACCGCTGGCCTCTGGATGGCTGTAATACCTGGCGACCGAGCCGGGGACCACTGTGCTCAAGTGAACATCGTCAAAAACTGTGGCAGGGGGCTTGCCCCCGATGGGGCCTGCTCAGTCGATACCTGTGTTGCTGACCCAC